>JBBSGY010000311.1:0-4064 GCA_038253645.1 Acidimicrobiales bacterium | reverse complement strand
TCGTGGTTACCGAAACAAGCGCTACATGATCACGATTGTGTATCTCATCGCCGGAAAGCTGCCGCTTCCGACATTGTCACGACCACTCTCCGCTACCCACACGATCTAGCGAAGAGCCAACACCTTGTCTACGACCCTCAACACCGTGTTGCACAAGCCGTATGCGTGGGCGGGCGGGCCATACGTCACGCGCACCGGCAAGCCGGCAACACTCGACGCGTCCGGTTCGTTCGATCCTGATGGCAAGGTGGTCTCATACGACTGGGATCTGAATGGCGACGGTACATATGACGTCCACAGCACCACGCCTCGCTTGACCCACACGTTCACGAACGAGTACGACGGATTTGTTGCCGTCAAGGTAACGGGCCATGACGGTAAGTCGAGCGTCGCAAACAGTCATCTAACGGTTTCGATCGACGGGGACGCGGTCCCGACTGCGAAAGACAACTGCCCGACCGTGAACAACCCCGGTCAGGAAGACTATGACCACGACGGCACCGGCGACGCTTGTGACGACACTCCCGGTTGGCCAACAGCTGACAAAGCCAACTTGGTAGTGACGCTCGGCCCCACGGGGGGCACATGTAATGGCCGCGCGGTCACGATCATGGGAACGCCGGGCAACGACAACATCGTGGGAACCGAAGGTGACGACGTCATTGCCGCAGGCGGCGGAAATGACATGATAAAGGGATTCGGCGGTAATGACGTTATATGTGGTGGCACCGGTAATGACACGATCGACGGTGGTTCCGGCAACGACTACGTAGACGCCGGCGACGGCAATGACGTGGTGTCCGATACAGCCGGTGACAACGACGTGCACGGTGGTACCGGCAACGACGTCCTTCGTACGGGCGGTGGCAACGATCAGGTCGACGGAGGTGACGGCAACGATGCGATCTCTGACAGCGGCGGCAAGAACAAGCTGAATGGTGGCACCGGCGACGACGTCGTGAACGGAGGATCCGGAGTAGATGAAATTGACGGCGGTGAAGGAAATGACACCCTCAACGGTGGCGCAGGCAACGACGTGATCCGAGGTGGAACCGGCAACGACGTTCTCAACGGCGGTGCAGGAAATGATGAGCTCGACGGTGGTGACGGCATCGACGTTGTGTCAGGGGGCACCGAGACTGACCGTTGCACGGCAACGCTGAAGAGCACCCTGAACACGTGTGAAACCACGGTTCGGCGATGAGATCGCCGTTCCGCCTGGCCCTCACGCTCGAACCGGCATAACATGGCGTTGGATGCAGACGACCGACAACGATGTGAGCACCGGCCTACGCCGCGTTGTCAGTCGGTTGCTGCTCGCAGCGTTGTCGCTGCTCGGCGTCGCGGCTCTTACGGCGTGCGGAGGACCGGGGCCTGACCTCGCGTCATTGCGGAACGATCCGATGGCGAAATACGTGCCGCCGGGGACGAAGCTGGTAAGCGCGTCGGACGACAAGCGAACGTTGAACAGCTCGACCAATAAGTCACACCCCGCGGATCTGTTCCGCACCTACTCCATTCCGGCAAGTGCGGACGAATCGAAGCTCCTCGATCTTGCTTCCGACGCGGCGCGCAAAGCCGGATGGACGGTTGAGCGAGGCAAACAGCATGAAATTGTCGGTGCGCGTTACGCGAACGGATTGGAAGGCAGTCAAACTGCGTCGCTCGGCGTCTACATAGGCGACAAGTCCGGCGGCGCGGGCCGTGAGCTCCACGTCATTATGACAAACCCGGACGGAACGACCATCAACCTTCCGCCCAAATAGCGACCCTGTAACGGTCGTCGTTGTAGGTGGGAAGATAGAAACCTTCAACTGTGCCGTCCAAAGAGATTGCACTGCCTGAGAGATGGGGCTCACAAAAGAGTTCGAACCGATCCTCGATGTGCCCGAGGACCGATCTGTCCTTGTAGCCGCTGAGGGCGCGAGCCCGACGAGCTGAGCACCGCTTTCCAGGGCGATGGCGACGCTACCCAGAGAGTCCGGGTGGAGTAGCAACATGTCGTTGTCGAGCCAGAACGCCCGCTTTTGTTCGAGCATCTCCTCGGATGCGTTGCGACGATCATGCAGATCATTGTTTCCAAGGATTCGGTTTTGGTCCGAACACCGCACGATCGAACATCAGGTCGGCCGAGCGCTCGACGCGCTTGACGTTCACGACTGCAACCCTTTCGGGATCGAGCATGCCGCGAGCCTGAGCCAAGAAATACTCAGGATCAGTCGGAAGGATCAAGACCGACGCAGGCGACGTCTCGAGCACACGTGGCGACCATCAGCGTTCGCGATGGATCGCCTTACGATGGGACGCAAACAATATCGATGTGTCTCTGTGGAACCTTTCTGCTCGAGGTGAATTTGACTACGCGCCTGCCGCGTTCGGGTACGACCTCGCCGGAGACGAGCGGCGGAAGGACCGGCGTATTACTCAAGCGCTCGCTTCGCTGCCGGTGATGCATGCCGCTATTTCAATACAGATCATGAATAACTGAAACCCCCGAATGACGCTTGTGCGCTCACACACGAGATGCCATCAAATCGCACCCGCATAGGCTCAATGGTTGCGATAATGGACGAAGCAGGGCGGCAGCCGATGGCACTGTCGGCGTATTCGGTGATGTCAGCGACGTAGTCGGCGTCAGGCCGCATGCGTGAAGATCTGCTTTGCTTCTGGCAACACTCGCTGAGCGATGTGTGACCTTAGGAACTTCTTGGAGACGAGATCAACCGGACGACCGAATAGCTCCGATAGCGCTTCTTCCGGCCTTCGATGCCCCATCCGAATCCCGCATCATCGTCGAGGACGTAGAGAATGTCGACGTCGCTTGCTTGAGTGAAGTCATCACGCAGTGCGCTGCCAAACACGTAGAACTCAGCAACCTGGAATCGCTCGCATATGCCCGCAAGCCGTCGCTCGTCAAATTCCAAGTTTGCGAGTCTCACTCTAACGAGCGTACTTGCGCATCCAGTCAGCAAAGAAGGTTTGAGCGGACGGAGTACACCCCGTCCGCTCGACGCACGAGGTCTGACCCTCTGAGCTCCGCCGGCGAAGTGACGCAGGGGACGATCGTATGAGCGCCGTTGGCGAAGGGACTTGAACCTTATGTGCACATCCCCGTAAGTCGGAGATTTGCGCTCTGAGCTGGGCTTTCGAGTCACTGACCCGCAAGTCTTTTTCCCGTAAGCTAGTCAGATGAGCAGTGCTGAGCACACCATTCGCCTCAACGAGAACTGGACCTCAGACCCTGAGCTGCGCGCTCAGACGGAGCGCATCCTTTCGATGTCGGTCTTGGATCGCTTGCTGCAGCTAGAAGCCGAGGCGAACTTCTTCAGCCGTGTCCGTCCGCTCGACTGAGCGATGACCGAAATCCAGCTCGTCGGCTACCTGAAACTGCTCGCCGAACACGATGTCGAATACCTGATAGTGGGCGGAGTCGGAAGCCGCATTCAAGGTGCCGCAACGACGACGCAGGACCTCGACATCATGCCCGAACCGTCGCCCGACAACTTGGAACGACTGGCTAACGCGCTGACGACCGAAAGCACACGGTTCAAGTCATTCAGTTCAACGGTCTACGAACAATTGCCACACGTTGATGCATTGATGTTCAAGACATCGGACACCAATAGTTTCGAAACCAGCTACGGAATTCTCGATGTGTTGATGGAACTGCCAGGAGTGGGCTCGTTCGACGTCGTTCGGAAGAACGCCAAGCGCTACGACTTCGATGGCCGAGTTCTCGTCGTCGCAAGCCTTGATGACATAATCAAATCCAAGGAAACAACAGGACGTGCAAAGGATTGGCGCGCGATGGATGCGCTCTACGAGGCACGTGATCGTCTCAGGAAAATGTCAGACGCCTACGAATTGCAATCAGATCAACTCGATG
This sequence comes from Acidimicrobiales bacterium, assembly GCA_038253645.1. Taxonomy (GTDB): domain Bacteria; phylum Actinomycetota; class Acidimicrobiia; order Acidimicrobiales; family JBBSGY01; genus JBBSGY01. The sequence continues at coordinate 178 of JBBSGY010000311.1, read as the reverse complement.
TAAATCGAGACATCGAAGACGATTGAATCGTGTTTTAGTGAATCGCGTGCGTAATTTTGGAGATTCCGGTCCTTGGAAAGGACACTGGAGTCATGGCAACAAAGAAGTACCCGCCTGAGATCAAAGAGCGAGGCATTCGTCTTGTTCTCGAGGCAAAGAGGATCGATCCTTCCGATCG
>JBBSGY010000310.1:0-4088 GCA_038253645.1 Acidimicrobiales bacterium | reverse complement strand
TCCGGCGGGGTCGGGCATGCTGGCGGGACGGGTTCTTCCGGCGGGGTCGGGCATGCTGGCGGGGTGGGGCGGCACTGTCGTCATCATAACTAAGTCCTGTACTCGATCAATTAATATTGCCGGTCTAATCATGTACCAACTATATTGACAACGTGCACGACGAACTGTCGCTACGGGAGCGCAAGAAACAGGCGACCCATGGGCTTCTTCGGCGCACGGCGATCGAGTTGTTCACCGAACGAGGTTTCGACGAGGTTTCGGTGGCCACCATCGCGGAAGAGGCCGGAGTGTCGAAGATGACGGTGTTCAATTACTTCGGGACGAAAGAAGATCTTGTCTTCGGCCCGTTGGAAGAGCACACCGACGACACGGCGCGGGCGGTGCGCGAACGGGCTGCCGGCGACTCCGCGGTGGCTGCCGTGCGTGAGCAGTTCTTGGCGGCGTTGGCCCGACACGACCCGGTGACCGGACTCTGCGACAACCCGTTGGTCCTTCAAGTGCGGCGTCTCATCATGGCGACCCCATCGCTGACGCAGCGCGCACTCGGTGTGCGCGATCGTTCGGAGTCGGCCCTCGCCGGTGAGCTGGAGACCCAAGCGCCAGGTTCATCGCTGACAGCGCGCGTCGCTGCGGCGCAGATCATGCAGGTGTGCCGGGTGCTCGTGCACGACAATGCCAAACGTTTGTCGAACGGTGAGTCGATCGACGCCGTGTACCCCGAAGCCGTGGCAAATGTCGAGGCGGCATTTGCTCTGTTGGAATCCGGCCTGGGGAGCTACTGCAAGCGATCGTCGTGAGCGACTTTCATCGAGCACCACTGTCCGGTCCAACGCGCCGTCGTGTACATCTGGGTCCGCACGGGGGACCTGCGTGCACACGACGGAGGGCTAGCTAGGCGGGCCTAGCCCAATGTGACAGTCGCTGTCGTCCGATCGCTGATCCTTGGTCGTTGACTGACACGGTGTTCGTGAGCCGTTCCGCATCTGCCCCCGAGACGGGTGCTGGGCCGACGCTGCCGAAGGTGAATGCAAGTCGAGTCGTCAAGCCAAATTAACGGCGGACAATTCAACGAAGTAGCAGCCGACCTGTGTTGAAACGGGAGTCGATTCGGGTGATGTACTCCTCGGCCTGTACGTTGACTTAGCCGTGACAAATGCCAATGAGTGGACCGTTGAGTTCTATAGCGATGAGCATGGACGTGAGCCGTGCCGAGATTGGGCCGAGAAACTCTCGCCCCAAAAACTGGCCGCGTTCCGGGCAGCCTTGCGGCTCGTACTCATTCCACGAGGCCTCGGTGTTGTCGAGACGGAATACGGCAAGGCTCTGAGTGGCGGGCTCTACGAGCTCCGGATTCGCTGGTCGGCTACGGAAATCGGACACAAAGTCGGTGTCTCGGCGGCTGATGACGTTGGCCGAGTGCCTGAGAAAATCATGCTGCGGGTGCTCTTCTGCACTGCTGGCCGCAAGATCATCTTGTTAATGAGCGGCTACGACAAAGCCGAAGACCCAAGTAATAAACGTCAGAACGAAGAGATCGCCAAGGCACGAAAGCTCATCACCGCACGACAGGAAGCCAAAAAAAGGGCCGGCAAGAGGCGCTGATCGCCGGTGCTGATTTGACCGGTGATGCGCTAAAGCGCATACTGGCTTCGGTCGATAGCTCTGTTGAGAGGGGGCAAACCGTGGGAACCAATGTGAAGACCTGGCTAGCCGAGCGTGAGGCTGTCGAGACTCCCGGCGAAGCTGAACTGCGAAGGAGATTCGAGGCAGCCATTGCCCTCGGGCTCCAGTTCCACGATGCCCGCGAGTCGCGTGGTCTGACGCAACGTGAGCTGTCGGATCTGTCAGGAGTGCGTCAGGGTGACATCAGTCGCATCGAGCGCGGCGCTGGTAATCCAACGGAGTCAACATTGCAGCGTCTGGCTGCGGCTCTTGAGCGCAACTTAGAACTGGTCTGATCAAAAAACCTGAATCGAGTGGTCGAGCGAGTTCACAAGATCAGCGCTGCCCTTCGTCGGCATTAGTTCAGTCCCTTACCATCGTCAAATGCATAGAAGGCCCACGTTCGTTCGATACAGATTTGGAAGGTAGGCAAATGGCGGGACACCGCAACTTTGACGAACTACGGAAAAGCTGGAAGCTCAGCCCGGCCACGCCGAGATGAACGAGGAAGTACGCGTTGGCAACCTCAGTGAGGCTGCCGCGCACACGTTGCCGTGAACCTGCTTTGGGTATCGGCAGATGCCCGCCTCACCTGCCTTTCCGCTTTGAGCGCGGATGAGCGCGGATGAGCGCCGGGTCGTTGCGGCGTACGAGAAGGCACAGTGCTGGCGTTTGTACACAATGTCAACCCGGCCGAGCTTCGATCCGCATTGCAGGAAATGCGAACGAGACCGATGTATTTGGTGTTCGTCCGGATCCAGGACTCCGCACGGGATACTTTGACCTGAACTAGTGCGAATGGACGACCCGTCGCGCCTGTCGTGTGCAGCTGGATCCCCAATGCGGAGCTGAGTGCACACAACGGAGGCGACCGTTAGGTGGTTAGGCGGAGATCGCCGTGCGCAGGAGGCGTTCGATGCGGTCGATGTCGCTTGCGAAGTTGCGGCGGGTCACGGAACAAAGCGTCCAGCCGAGCGCGCTGATGCCGCTGTTGCGCGCTCTGTCGTTGTCGAAGTCGAGAAGGCGGGTGTGGTAGCCGCGGCTATCGACCTCGATCGCGAGGCGAATCTCGGGGTATGCAAAATCGAAGTAGCGGTCAATTCCCTCGACGATCACGTGGAATTGTCGCGAGGGTTCTGCGAGCCCGCGACGGCGTAGCTCAGCAGCCACAACGCGTTCGAAGTCGCTAGTCGTTCGCTTGTCTCGCGGATCGAAAGCATCAAGTGCGCGCTCGACAATCTTGATGCCCTTTCGGGCGGGCGTCCGAAGCAATTCGAGCTCATTACGAATTGCGGTGAACGTCGCCAGGTGTTGATTCACCATTCGTTGCAGCACCATGTCGAGCGCGGAGCTGCTGAGCCATTGAGCGATGTCGGTAAGGGTCCTCGCGGGATTACTCACGGGGATGTGGTCGATCACGCGAGTGCGTTCCATGCAGCGGCTGCGATGGACCTCGACTCCTTTGACACGCGCGTTTCCATTGTGCGGCACGGTTATCTCCAACTTGTTGGTGTTGAACATGTTCCACAGACGGGCAGCTGCGAAGTGGCTCACATGTCCGTGTCCGGCGTCGAGCAGTGCGGCATGCAATCGCTGTTCGTACGTCTCTGGCGCACCGACAATGCGGACGACCTCTGGCGCTACTTCCACGACCACGCCTTTCTTACGCATTGTGTGAATCTCCTTGTCGGAGTATTCCGTTTTCAGCTGAGTGAGCGTTACGAGCTGGTGTTGCTTACTTCCGAGATATTCCAAACTGCGGTACTGCATGTCCGTGAATTAAAGCGCCGGGGTGAGACAGTCTCCCGGTTGCGTGCACCTGGGCCGGCATAGGGGAGCTGAGTGCACGCGACGGGGGGGATTTGGCTTCGGTGGATACGGGTGAGGCAGCCTGATGTGTTGCCTCAGATCGCTTCAACCTGTCGGAGCATGCATGAATGGCCGATCCGGTTCTCGTTTGTGAGAGCAACGGGTTCGAGCGTCGACACGCTACGACTTTCCGTTGCCGATTGTCCGGAAGGAATCATTTCTCCTTCGATCTCGAGTATCTGCACGACCACTCCATCGAGAAGGAGTTCACATCGGCAGCGTCTGATGAACTTCGCGCCGCCGGTTATCGAACCGATGAACACGGTACGACCGTCGGTGAAGTGGAAGACGTCTTCTACATGCATCTCGAATAATTCGCTGTTCGCCATTACAACCCCAAGTCTCGCAGCTGCACCAGTATTTCGACGTCCTCGTCACTCAGTCCGAGCAATTTCCGGTGACGAATCATGAAGTCTTTCACGTGGGTTTCTGCGTCGTCCCTTCCCAGTTTGTCGACGATCCCGAGCCGGCTCTGCGTTCCGTGAAGAAACTCTTCGAGCATTGCGGCTTTGCTCGGATTCCAGGACTCCTGACACAGTGATCAGAAAATCCTTGTA
>JBBSGY010000309.1:0-4093 GCA_038253645.1 Acidimicrobiales bacterium | reverse complement strand
TCGAGATCCAGGAAGAGGACGGCCAGCTCGCTCTCATCGCGAGCCGTTCGCGCGAGAGCAAGCTCCAGGCGGTCGGCGAAGAGAACCCGGTTCGGTAGGTCGGTGAGTGCATCGTGAAAGGCCCAATGAGCAAGGCGTTCCTCCAGATCGCGCCGTTCGGAGGCATTTTGGGCCACATCGAGGCCGGCACTCACCTGGGCGGCGAGAAGCTCGATGCACTCGACAAGGAGCGAATCGCCACCATCGCGCTCGTTGATTCTTGCGAGAAGAAGACCGGCCGGCTGATTGTCACTGTAGAGGGTGCAGGCGATCACCCGACCGGCATGGGTCCGGACCACTTGCGTCGGCGACGTGATCGCGCTCGCAAACATCGCCTTCACGGTCTCGTCGTCGGGTGCCTTGGAATCAACCGAGATTCGTCGCTGAAGTTTGATTTCGCCGTCTCTGAGTAACCACGCCTCTGCTTCGAGACAACCGAGTTCGATTACGCCTGTTAGCGCGCTCCCAAGTACATGTGCCCTGTCGAGCGATCCAATGCGTCTGGCCGCGCGCGCAACCGTGTCGAGCATGTCTTTGCGTTCATCCGCATCGCTGGTCGATTGCACGCGCTCGCGCATTTCGGTCACGAGCCAGCCGCTCAATACCGAGGCAACGTAAGCAATGACGACGAGGCTCGCGATTCGGATGTAGTAATCAGCTGCCGTAATGTTCCACCCCCGCGCTGCAACCACGATTGTGTAGAACGCGACACCGATGAAAAACAAAACTGTTTGCGCGCGTTGCGGATAGGCAATCGCGAAAAAGACCGTGAGGATCGGAAACAACACGAACATTGCCGACGATCCACCACCGTCGTAGTAGACGCCGAGACCCGCCACCAGGAGCGTCAAGGCAGACCATCCATAGAGAGCGCGCAGCGCGTGTTGCGAAACGAGAATTCGGTTCCACGGCATGAGTACAACAGCGCCCAGAACTGCCGTGCCGATCAGCATGACGACGGCAAAGCCGAGCCCACCGAGATGATTGCCTCGATCGAGTGCTGCGTAAACGAGCACGTTTATGAGGCTGGCTGCCGTAATCAGCGCGCCAAGTGCAACCACGCGAAGGCGATACGCCGCGACAAGACTTGGATGCAGGCTCGGTTCACTGACCGCGCTGGTGCCCGTGAAACCAAGCAACAATCGGAGCATCGAACGCCCGTGCTGCGTGGCATCATCGGGTGGCGATTCGTTCATCCGTGGGCTCGCTTTTTCTCCCCCGGATCGTTTTTGGTCTGGCCCGCGCGCGCAAGGCTTGCCTCGAGCGCTTCCATGAGATCGACAATAGGCGCCGGCTGCTCAGTCTCACGTTGCACGATTGCTTCGCCTTCCGCCTTTGCTTCGATCAGTTCCAAAACCTTCTCGCGATATTCGTCGACATAGTCTCCAGGGTTGAATTCCGAAGCAAGCGACTCCACGAGTTGCATAGCCATCTTCAGCTCTTTCGGTTTCGGTTCTTCGAGGTTGTCGTCACGCATGTCGAGTTCGGCTGCATCGACAATCTCGTCACTGAAAAACATCGTCTCGAGAACAAGTGTGCCTTCACTCGCACGAATTGCACACAGATATTCCTTGGTGCGCATAACGAACTTTGCAATCGCGACTTTGCCCGATTCCTCCATTGCTTTCACAAGAAGTGCATATGGCTTGCCGGCGCGCTCGGCCGGCGCAACGTAATACGCCTTTTCAAAGTAGATCGGGTCTATCTCTTCCAGGTCGATAAACGCGTCGATGTCGATCGTTTGTGTTGCAACAGGATCGAGATTGCTCAGTTCCTCGGGCTCGACGAGAACGTATTGGTCCGAGGAAATCTCGTATCCCTTGACGATCTCGTCGTACGGGATTTCTTTGTCTTCTACCGGACACCAGCGTTTCTGCTGAATTCGTGAACCATCGGGCGCGTGCAGCTGGTGGAAGCGGACGTCTTTCGGCGCCTGCGCTCGGAACAGCTTTACCGGCACATTGACGAGGCCGAAGCTGATTGATCCGTTCCACATTGGTCGAGGCATTGGCCGTCCCTTTCGAGTTCAGCGCCTATCTTCACTCAATTTCGCTGTCTGAACCACAAAATCCCTGCTCAGCGCCACCCCATCACGACTACTTCGCAGCCTGGGCAACCGCGTCTTCTGGTCGGATTCGCAGGCTCATCCTCTTAAGTGTCACACCCCCTCAGTACCGTTTGCGACATAAGTCCTCCTCTACCTAGGAGCACAACATGGACGTACTACTGATTTCAATATTGAGTCTCGGTGCCGGCGCGATGCTTGGTCGTTGGGGTTTGCAGAGCCGCCACGCCGTTGCGGCAAGCCGGGTCGACGCTCTACAGAACCAGCTCGACGAGCACCTCGCCCAGCGCGAGCTCTACGAAATCGAGCTGCGCGAGCTCCGGAGCTCCGCGATTGCACTCGAAACCACGCTCGAACACGAGCGGGCCGCCGCGGCCGAACGCCTCGGCGACGAACAGCGCCTCGTGTCCGAGTTCGAGCGCTTGTCGAATCTCACGTTAAGGCAAACCCGCGCCGAGCTCGAAAGGTCCGCCGACGCCAGTCTCAAACTCGCCAATGAGCGCGCGAAGAACGAGCTGGCGCAGCAAAAGATGGGGATCGAGCACTTGGTCAAACCAGTGCAAGAGAACCTGTTGAAGCTCGAGCAGCACATTGCGCAGTCAGAACACGCCCGAAAAGAGGAGTACGGAGGTCTGTTTCAGCAGATGCAACAAGTTGCCGCCACGAACGGCCGCATTCAGAAAGAGACGGCCGACCTCAAAAGCGTGCTGCGCTCTTCTTCGGCGACCCGCGGCCGCTGGGGCGAGGTTCAACTGCGGCGAGTCGTCGAACTTGCAGGCATGTCAGAGCACTGCGACTTTTCAGAACAAGAGCACGTTGCCAGTGAAGACGGCAACGCTCGTGCCGACCTCATTGCGTACCTGCCGGGCAACATGAAGATTGCAGTCGATGCAAAGGTGCCGTACGACGCGTACGAGCGTGCCCAAAACGAGGAAGATCTCACGGCTCAGTCACTTCTTCTGGCCGAGCATTCCAAGCGGTTCCGAGCGCACGTCGATGCACTTGTAAAACGTGAGTATTGGAACAAATACGCACCATCGTGTGGGTTCGCTGTGCTGTTCGTGCCGGGCGAGGCTCTGCTCGATGCCGCCTGTACACAAGACCCGCAACTCTGGGAGCACGCTGCTTCGCGGAATATCTTGCTTGCAACTCCGTCGACGTTGATTGCGTTGCTACGCATGGCTGCACTCGGTTGGCGTCAACAAGCTCAAGCGGAAAACGCAATCGAGATCACGAAAGTCGGTCGCGAGTTGCACAAACGCCTGGCAAAGGCCGGCACGCACATCGTGAAGATGGGTCGCGGACTCGGCCAGGCGATCGGCTCCTACAACGAGTTCGTGGGGTCGATGGAATCTCGCGTGATGCCGTCGGCGCGCAAGCTCGGTGAACTTGGTGCCGGTGACGGCGAACTTTTCGAACTCACCGAACTCACCGACACCACACGCCCGCTTCGTCCCGACGTATTTCTTGTCGACCGCGACGCCGATCTCGCGGCTATCGAATCCAAACGCAACGTGGGCTAACGGCGAACACCTTCGAGCTGAGCCCTAGGAGCCTGGGTCAGTCATGGTCCGCTTTTCGGCACCTTTGCGCACACCAATTCGTGTTCTGGCTGGGAGGACGAAGGCGAAGCCACAGTTCGGGACGGGTCAGCGCCGGGCAAAGTCTCGCTTTTCAGGTCAAGGCGCGTAATGTCGGGCCCACTTATGGACGCGGCTACACCACTGGAATCGACGTATTCCTTCGATAGCGATCGTTCTTTAGTCGAAGCCGCACGGCGAGCACGTCGCCCGGCACGTATCGGTGCCTGGATTGCGAGCTTCGCCGGAATCCTCAATCTGTTTTCTGCGGCCTTCCCTTCGCATCACCACCGATTGCACAATCTCAACGAGTACGTGCCCGGAGCGCTGACCTCTGGCGCGCGCGTCGTGACAGCGGCATCCGGCATTGCGTTGTTGGCGCTTGCCGGCGGACTCCGGCGGCGGAATC
>JBBSGY010000308.1:0-4132 GCA_038253645.1 Acidimicrobiales bacterium | reverse complement strand
GTCTGTACCAGTCGTGCCCGTCAGTGTCGGAGTCGTTGACGTAAACACCGAGGTGTTTGCAGGATCGCTGAGCCGGCCTGGCGTCACCTGCGGGTTATACGTGACGTGAATGTACGGAGCTTGGCCGCCGAGGCCTTGGTTCTCTGTTGCGCCAAAAAGGTAGTAGCTCGTGTTGGCGCTTTCAAATTCGAGACCGTTGTTCGCCCATGCACCACCGGTCCAGTTCTGAACCCACGTCGTCATGTCGATGTCGCTATAGCTGTTGATCGGCGGTGCAACACTGATCGAAGTTCCAATATATGCCGGCGCGCTATTCCACGTAATCGTGTTCGGGCTCCAACTTCCTGAAACCGGGTGCATCGTCAAGTTGTCTGACGAGCCCATATGGCTGTACGTGTAGATCTTCAGCTTTGCATCAAGGATCTGCTTTCCGTTCATTGGCGACGTCTTCAAATACATGTAGGTGTGGTAATCGCTGTTGCCGGGAACAATTCCGGCCTTGTCAACATAGGTACTTCCCGTCCACTGGCCGGAGACTCCGTTGTAGCCCGTGTTCGGAGTTGCACTCGCCACATATGCATCAAGTGACGGATCACTTTGTCCAGCGTCGAGCCCCGCGTCAAAAGTCGGGTCAATTGTGATCGGGTAGACGCGGGACGGATCCGACATCCAGTTCGCATCGGGCTTGACGTCGAGCGCGTTGGCGGCAGCAGAAAGCGTGATCGAAACCGTCGACCTCGCACCAGCCGCATCCCATGCGACGCCTTTGTCGACAGCAATCACTTCGTTGTTTGTTTTGTCCTGAAATACGACGGCGCCATCAGACTTGGTAACCCCGTGAAGGCCATTGAGCGTCAATGGAAAGTTGTACCCCAAAGGACTGCCGGGAGATTTGACAACAATCGATTCCTTCAACTTGCTTCCCAGAACGTTGTAACGAAGATCGCTGTTCGTGAACGCGTCCGGGTAGGTAATCGAGCCTTCCGAGATTGAACCCTGCTTCGCGGTCTTGATCCCTGTCGCACCAAACGACAGGCTGTTTGCACCAACCGTGAGCTTTCCCAAGCCCGTGCCGGTTGTAGTCGGGCTCAATTCGATGGCGGCGGGACCATTTCCATTGCGAACCTTGCCGTTCTGAAGCGAGAGCCGACTGTCGATCGCCTGCCACTTACCGGTCGCATCACGAAAGTTGATCGGTGACGTGTAGGTATCGACAGATGCGGTTCCGTCGCCGTTGTCATACGTGTTGGAATTCACCGTCTGGTCGATTAGGGACGAGGCCTGCTTGAAGTGATCGCCCGGCGTTGTCTTGTCGAGCGCGTGGGCTGTTCGCGGGTCGGTGGCATTCGGGGCGTTACCGAAGTCGCCTGCCGGCATTTCCGGAGCGGACTTCTTGGCGGGACTCGCTGCACCCAGGGGTGCCAGCTTGTCGGGCCGTCCCGCAGACAGCGTTGCTGCGGCTGATTTCGGGGCATCCACAGCCTGGAGCGGAAGGAACGCGATTGCCACGAGCAACGCTGTTGATGACAGCGCGCGACGTTTCAAAGATATAGAACGCAAGGAAAATCTCCGGGGAAAGTTGAGAAGAAGGTAAGGCGAATGTAGCGCATTACCACGCACTGTGGTCGACAGACCTCATTAAGAGTTGGCAAACTCTTTTTTTGACCATTTCGGTCGATCTTGCGTGTTCTGTGGCTATTCCGTTTCCGTTTCGGGGATCGAGAACGACCGCAGTAGTTGCGACTAGCTGTGAAAAGTTGCCCCGGGGGCCTTTGGTTTCTACCTTGGACTGAACGGACTGATTTGAGTCCGCTCATTTGTGGTTCAGGAGATGGCTTTGACCGTCGGAATTTGGTTGATCGGTGCGCGCGGTTCAGTAGCGACGACCCTGATTGTCGGCATCTCGGCCCTTTCGCGCGGGCTCGCCGGCAGCACCTCCGGCCTGGTGAGCGAACTCGATGACTTTGCTTCGGTTGACCTTGCCGGCTTCGCCGAGATCGTCATCGGTGGCCACGACATCGCCGTGACCACACTTCGCAAGCGTGCCGAAGAGCTCGCTGACGAAGGAGTGTTTCCTCATGTATTTGCGGTTGCAGCAGGCGAAGATCTCGACGCAGCGGAGACTCGCCTGCGCGTTGGAATCGACGGTTCACAAGAGCCGCGCGAAGCAATCGGCCGCATCCGTACAGACTTCGACGAGTTCGTGCGCAATACCGGTGCCGGTCCGGTGATCGTCGTCAATGTCTCTACAACCGAACAGCAAACCGCACCGCACAGCGCGCACAGTTCATTGCAAGACCTTGATGACGCTCTCAACGCCGGTGAACGCGTTCTTCCCACAAGCTCGCTCTATGCATATGCCGCGCTTGACGGGGGCCACAGTTACGTCGACTTCACACCGTCGCTCGGTTCAACTATTCCCGCGCTCCGTGAACTTGCGCTCGCGCGAAATGCTCTTCACGCGGGACGCGACGGCAAGACCGGTGAAACGTTGATGAAAACTGCGCTCACTCCGATGTTTCTTTCGCGCAACTTGAAGGTTCGGTCATGGTCGGGCATGAATGTTCTTGGTGGCGGCGATGGACGTTCGCTTTCCGATCCTGAGCGCAAAGCAGCGAAGCTCGAAACCAAAGCGCGCTCGATCGAAAATGCCATCGGTTACGACGTGACCAATCCGGTGCACATCGACTACGTCGAAGACATGGGTGAGTGGAAGACGGCGTGGAACCAGGTTCGCTTTGACGGTTTCCTCGGAACCACGATGACCTTGCAATTCACCTGGCATGGTTGCGACTCGGCACTTGCAGCACCCCTCGTCATCGATCTCGTCCGCTTTGTCGATGCAGCGAAGCGTGCGGGGCGATCAGGCGTCATCAAAGAGCTTGCCTTCTTCTTCAAAGACCCGCTCGGCACCGACGAGCAGCGCCTCGGCCACCAATTTCACGATCTCGTCAACTGGGCAAACGGTCTTCCACAGAAGCCTTAACCTCGGCCCATGAACATCTACGCCAAGCTTGTCCGGCTGCCCGCCGCGTTGAGTGCGCCGGGCGATCCGATTCTGGGAGCGATCCGCAGCCACGGTTCGTCGCTTGTTGAAACCGCCGGAGCTGCCGGTGCATCAACCCTCATTTACATGTCGGGCATGGCACTCAATGATTACGCCGATCGCGAAGCCGACGCGGCGGAACGACCGAGCCGTCCGATTCCGTCCGGTGCGATCAGCGCAACCCGAGCCGTCGCTGCCGGCGCGGGATTGATGGCAGGTGGAGTTGTGCTTGCAGCACTGACAGGTGGCAAGAAAGCTGCGTTTCGCGCGGCCTTGTTGTCGTCAGCGGTTCTCAAATACGACTTCTTGATGAAGGGAACGCCCATGGGCCCCGCGTCAATGGCGTCGTGTCGGTTTTTGTCGGTGTTGTCCGGTGCGCGCAATCCTGTGTCTGCACTCGTTCCTGCTGCGGTTATTGGTGGGCACACATTTGCGATCACAACGGTCAGTGTGTTCGAAGTCGAAGGTGGCAACACTGCTGTTGCCAAGACGTCAAAATTCGCAACGCTCGGAGTGCTCAGTGCGACAACACTGTTGGCGTTGAAGAATGCAAAGCGCAGCAAGCTCGCCGCAATCGCAAGCCTTGCATCTTCCGCAGTTTATGCAGTTCCCGTCTTGCGAGCCGCACTTGCTGCCGAAAAAGACCCTTCACCGCAGAATTTGCAGCGGTGTGTCGGTGTCGGTGTCAAAGGCATGATCCCACTGCAAGGCTCGTTGATCTCTTCTACCGGGACGCTTGCAGCCGGTGTTGTCGGAACCGGCGTCACCTCACTCTGGCCGGTCGCGCAACAGTTGGCAAAGAAGCAGAGCGTTACGTGAGCCCGCTGCGGTATTCGTACATCACAAACGGGCTAACCGACCACCGCATCGGTGACGCGCTTCGAATGCTCGCCGGCTACGGCTATTCCGGTGTCGGCCTGACACTCGACCATCAGCACCTCGATCCGCTCTCTTCCACACTTGCAACTGACGTTGAGTCGGTCGCAAAGATCCTTCGCGACACGGGGCTCGCTGTCGTCATCGAAACAGGCGCGAGGTTTGTTCTCGACCCGCTTCGCAAACACCAGCCGAACCTCTTGTCGACCG
>JBBSGY010000307.1:0-4159 GCA_038253645.1 Acidimicrobiales bacterium | reverse complement strand
TACCGAGAAGCTGTTGTTGGTCATCACGGCAAGCGTCGAGAAGTCCTTCAAGAAGCCGAGCGCATTCGTGCCCGAGTGTTCAAGGACGGCAGCCGACAAAGAGTCGGTAAGTTCGAGCAGTGTCGAGACGGCGAAGGTCGTGATGACCATGCCGAGAATCGCAACGGGAAGGTTGCCCGCAATGCGGCGCAGCATCCCCTCTACATCGCCACGGAGCAGCCCGCTGATGATCCCGAGGAAGACGAAGACGAGCAGCATCATCAGCGCAACGCTGCGAACTGCTGCGTAGGGGGAATCCGGCCCTGAGAACCAGACCGATTCGACTTCGGGACGAGCGCTTGTTTCAAGGAAGTGAACAATCCCGAGTGCAAACGTGCCGAGGCTCTCCATTACCCAGGTAACGAAGCCGTTGGTTGTTTCCCGAAAGGCGTAGCCCATGAGGTCGCCAGCGGGGTTTATGCCAATGTCGATCGGACTTGGAAGACCGGGTACGGCTCCCGCCACCGTCGGCGTAAGCACAACGACGGCAACAACCGCCGAGATGAAAGCGATCAGTCGCTTCATGACCCCTACGCCCCGGCTGCCTTCGAGAACATATTCACGGCGGTTGGACCGAGTCCGGTGAGGATTGCACCGATGACTCCGGCAACCGCCATGCGGCGGCCCTTGTCAGCGCCGTTGTAGTTGTTGGCGTGTTGTGAGAGGCCGTAGAGCGCAGCGCCAAGGAGGATGCTGGCAAGCGATCCCCAAAGTGCAACCTGCGCGAGCCAATTGATCAGCGTCTGAGCGAGGTCACCGCCGGGCATGCCTGCGGACGTTGCTTTTGCCTCAACTTCTGCAGCCAGTTCGAGTGTCGCCATTTCGTATCTCCCGTGTCGAAGTGATTCGTCACAAGAGATACGTGGGCCCTGACCCCCTAAACGGGATGAGAAATTTGGATTTCTTCGAAACTTTTAGGCAGATGCTGGGAATTCGTCGTTAGGAAGCGCGTTTGATGGCTTGATCGGCAGCTGCCAGAGCGTCATCGGACAGGCGTCGCGTCTTGTCCGCTCCGCTCTGTGCCGTTTTGGCTTTGTCTGTCGTAACCGAAACTGCAGCGTTGCGAGCCTGTTCCGCTTCACCAATTCGAGTCTTGACGGTGTCTGCTGAAATTGTGGCCGTGTGGGTCGGCACCGCCGACGCCACCAGGTCAAGAGCTTGTTGTTGCTTCTTGATTTTGTCAATCAGTTTGTTGATTGAATCGGAGTGTCCGTCGACCGACAACTTGATTGCTTCGACATTGAGTCGTGCGGCATCAGTGTCGTATGAAGCGGATTGAACATCGAAGGCTTTGGACTGAGCGTCATACGCAGCTTCGATGGAAATGGGGGACACGCGTGACATTCGCAACGCGTCATTCTGAATATTCTGCGTCCGCTGCGCAGCATCGTTGACTGCCGTCACTTTTGCGTCGATGTCGGAATAGGCATCCTTGAGTTGACTAACTTCTGTAGATAGCTGGTCAAACGACTTGGTCAAGTCTGCGTCTGCACTTTGGGCAGATCGTTCATTGGCGGCAGTAGTGGCGTCTCGTTGGGCGTTCTCGGCGTTCGTAGTCGACCGTTCACGCAGTCGTGACACCTCGATGTTGAATGCGTCGACGGAAGCCTTGTGGAACCGGGTTGTTTCAAGCGCCCCCGTGCTCGAAGGGTGCGTCAGCATGAGTTCGTCGCGATTCAACTGGCCGGACCAGGATGTCGACCCGAAAGATCCTCCGATGGTCAAGGTCACGCTCTTGCCGCTCACGACGCCGGTGAAGGGCACGTTGGTGTTATCCAGTTCCCTGGAACTGTCATCGGACAGGCTGGCAAGTTGCAGAGATCCAAATAGCGAACCTTCCGTCCTCGTCCATTGAACAAAGACCACTTCGGTGTCGTCGGAGGAGAGGTATCCGCTTGGCGATTCCTTGTCCTTTGGCGTCATCCAAAATCCGATGACGCCAACCAATGCAATGACGGGAATCAAGGCCGCAATCAAGACGACGCGATGAGACGACCAGGCTCGGGCCAATATCAGGAGAGGAGATCGCACCTCTCTATGGGTATCAGGTCGAAAGGACTCGGGGTAGGAGCCCCCAGGGTGCTGCTGTAAAGATTGTGCTTGTAGCTCCGATAAAAGGGGTAAGGTTTCATCAGTTATCCCCTCCGTCACTTCGCTGGCGGAGTGCAGAGCCCGCTTCGGCGGGCTCTTGCTATTTCTGGCGAACTACCAGTGAGCTGGTCTTTTGATCGTGCGACTTTCTGAATCCTGTAGCTCAGCCGGGAACTGGCACTGTGCAAGGACCGCTGGTCGGATTTGCTTGAAGAACACAGCATCGAGCGACCGACTGCGTTTCCGGGTGGAGTGAGGATTGACGACTCCTGTCTTGAGCCCGTATTCATCTCGGGCCAACCGCACCGGCTCACAGAGGTCTGAATCGTTGGTAATCGCAACGGCAGAGTCGATGCCGCCCTTGCAGGCGTCGTACATCAAGTAGGCACCGAGATTGACGTCGGATCCCTTCTCCTCGGTTTTGATCACTTGGACGGTTCGTGATTCGCCTGGCTGTCGGTTCGCTCTCATCATGCGCGTCTGTGTCTCGTTGAACTCGCCGTAATGGATCGACAAGTTTGGGATCGTTTCGAGAGCGCGCAAGTAGGTCAGCTGTTCTCGATGTCCCCGTTGACCAGAGCGAGGAGTTATACGGGCGGTGAAGTAGCGAATCTGGTTGATGTTGTGCTTCGGCAAGAGACGCTGACATAAGGCATCAAGGTCGAGCCATCGATTCGGAGTGCCTTTCAGGCAGCCGTAGTAAAGGTTGAAGCCGTCAATGTAGACGTTCGTTATCAAAATTGTCCTTCAAGCAAATTGTCAGCGCCGACCAACGCGGGTCGGGCGAAGTTCTTCGTAGGTTGCGACTGTCTCGGGATGCAGCGAGTCGTATGGCTCGACTGCATCGAGAACCTGACGCAACTCGGTCATCACGGCGTCGACGCCGGCATTGTTTCCATCAGCTGCGTAGGCACGCATGCGAACGCAATACAGCGGCTCATATCCCGGTGACGCCAAGAGTCCCTGAGCGACAGCCCAACGGGCCTTGTCGGTGTTACCGGCTTCAAGTGCAAGTGTTCCAAGTCGGTGCGCTGCGTCGGCGATCGCGGCCGTGACGCTGGCGATCAAAACCTCTGTGTGCGCCCACTCATAACCCTTGGCTTCACTGAAGAATGGTTTGCCTCGAACGAGTTCGAGCGCTTCGGTGAGCAGTTCGATTGCAGCTCCCGGCGTTGCGTTTGCTGCCGCAAAGAGTTCGCCGAACAGTTCGATGTCGGTTCCAACGGTGTCTTCCACTCGATAGGGACTGCCGTCACGTGCAGTTGGAACGTGATCCGAGCCAATGCATTTGCGGGCCAGGCTCACCGTTGTGTTGAACGTGTTGTTGGTCGGATTCACGTCGACCCACACGGCCGTCTTGAGAACTTCTGCAGTTACGCCACGACGATGCGTTGCAAGATACGCAATTACTTCGAGCGCGCGATTGCGATCGAACTTCGCTGCACCGCCGACGACTCGAACTTCGCCGAGCATCTCGACGCGAGTGGTCTTGTTGCGACTTGGCACTTCGACCGGGCCCGGCTCGGGGCGGAGGTCGACGACTTCGGGTTGTTCGTCGACAACTTCGTATTCGGGCTCGCTCATTGCGTCATTGATGAGCTCGTCGATTGCTTCGACGTCCGTGCTGGCAAAGGCGAACGGCTCGATAGTGAGTTCTGGAGTTGACACCGTGACTGCCTCCGTTGTGATTTCGATAGTCCGTTGCGCTTGTGAGTTCCCGCCCAGCAAGATGACTGCGACGCCACGGCGTCCAGCCCCTGCCAGCGACACGAGTTGGTCGATGCCACTGGGGTCATCGGCGGCGCAGAAAACGACTGTTGGCACCCAACCTTCGGTGGTGCCGTTGACGAGACGAGCTTGAAGAGTTGACATATGCGACGTGTCGTCGAGGGCTGAGGAAAGCTCAGTCGCCGTACTCGCAAGTTCGTCAATGACTTCGTCCACGTTCGAGGCCGTGCTGATTCGCTCCAGAAAGCCGAGGCGAGCGTTGTCGTCGATTACGACAACATTCAGGAAGTCGGCCCATTCG
>JBBSGY010000306.1:0-4161 GCA_038253645.1 Acidimicrobiales bacterium | reverse complement strand
TCTGGACGTGCGACCCGATGCACGGCAACACAAAAACGAGTTCTACCGGCCACAAAACGCGCCACTTCGACGATGTGATCTCTGAAGTTCGCGACTTCTTCTCGGTCCACGCAGAGCTGGGTACGTGGCCCGGTGGAATTCACATAGAGCTCACCGGAGACGATGTCACCGAATGCCTCGGCGGTAGTGAGGCCCTCAGCGAAGAGCAGCTTTCAACACGCTACGAGACAATCTGCGACCCGCGACTCAACGCGCGCCAGTCGACTGACCTTGCATTTCAAGTGGCGGAGCTGCTGCAAAACGCACGTGGTTGAAGCAATACAGGATCAGTGAGTTCCGTCGACCACACCGACCGGCGGTGAGTAACTGGCATGCTGAGGCGGGCGCCCGATGACACGGATGGTCGGCCTGCTTGCACGCGAGCTGCGTCGCTCGATGCGGGCAGCCTCTCTTTGGAGTCGCAGCATTGCTTTGCCCTGCGTGTTGTTCGCAGCACCGGTAAGCGACACAATCGAGCGGTTGCTCAAGGTCCGGTCGGCCTGCAACGTCGTGTTCAGCCTTGCAATACGTTGAGTTTCCTGACGAACGTTGATTCGGTTGAGGGGAAGTCCGGTCGCGTTGTTCACAATGTTTGCAACTGAAGTCGCGGTTGCGTTTCTCGTCACCGCGCCGCCCGGGCCACGGGTCGTTCCGGTGTACTTGATCATCGTTCGGTCCGCTGTATTGACGTTAAGTTCTCCACCGCCGTTTGCGGCGCGCTTGATTGCATGTGCCATGGCGACATCGTTCGCGTTTGTCGACCTTGACATGTCTTGGATCACTGTTCCGTTCAATCGAGCACTACCCCATGTGCCATTAAGCCTTAGCGAACCGCCGGCGACCATGTCGTCGATCGCTCGCACCTCCTCGTCACCTATGTACCAGTCACTCCGTTGCGGCCGGTTCGGGTCTGCGCCACGTGCTCGGTTTGCTCCTGTATTCGCGAGCATCTCATGCGGGAGCCGCCGGCCTCTATTTTGCCGGCGCGCCGCGCGCAGGTCCTGCTTTTCCTTGTGGATGTTCTTGAACGTGGCCGCGATAAGGAATTGACGTCGCACGCCGAGAAATGCCGACTTGAGTCGAGGGCGCTGTTGGAATCCCCCGATTGCGGCGGCTACTTCGCCGCTGAAGCCGAAGTTTCCGAGCATCTTTGTGACTGCGCCAGGAGTGGCTCCGGTCATGAACAAAAGAACGATCGCGAACAGAATGTTTGTCAGCCACGTCGAAATGTTGTCGGTGCTCACCGGCAGGGCGATGGTTCCCTGCTGAGCCGGGCCGGTCGCAGTCGTATTCATGGCGCCCGTTGCCGCAAGACTTGCTACTGCAACCGCCAACACAGCACACATCGGGATTTTCGCAATGATCATTCCGAGAAGAAACTGCACGTGCGTCTTGGCCTGTTGCCTCGCCACGCCCCAAGCAAGCATCGCGAAAGCAAGTGGAAGAAACGCTGTTGCCAAGTAGACAGAAGCTTCACGCACAATCAGCATCACGAAAGTCACGAGCGCGGCGAACATCAGGAGTACCGACAGGATTAGGACGATGAACTGTTTCCCGTAGTCGGTTCCATTTACCGACAGTGACGCCCTGACGGTTTCGAAGAAGGCGTGAACGTCACCCTGCACCGAATTTATGAACACCAACGAAAAGTCGTCGGTTATTTGTAAGAGCAGTTCAACGACCTTCAACGCGACCATGGTGCCCAGAAGTGAAACGACGGGGTAAACCAAAGCGCACTTGAGCAGGTCCGACATTGACCCTTTGGCAATTGCGTGGATAATCGCGATGACTATCAGCGGCATCATCACCCACACGGCCATCGTACGGACGAGTCCGAACTGCTGCAGGAACCACGTGTTGCCGTCGAGCTGAATGGTGGTCTGGCGGGTGAGAAGGTCCATCGCGCCGGTCAGGGCTTCTTCGGCGCCCCCCTTCGCCTGAAGAACGACGAAGTAAAGCCCGCCCAAGATGATGAACGCCGGAATGATTGCCAGTACCACTACGCACCTCCCCGGGGTCTATGCGCGATTTATGATACGCCTTTATCGTAGCCTGGATGGTGCATTTCAGACAGTCAACCTGGCCATTCTCCGTTGATACGCTCTCCGTTGATACGTCCGGTCGTCACCGATGACTCGTAGGTGGCCTGATGAGTTCGACCTCGCCCGCGTGATCGTCGAGAACGATCGGCCAGTTTTCCGCCAGCGCAATCGCGACTGCCCGAGCCAGATTGTGCTCGAACTCGCCGTCGCCATAGTCGGGCGAGTCGTGTAGGACGAGCGCCACCTTTGACCGTGGATACTTCCGAAGCTCGTCCACCAAAGGCGCGATCAGCTCGTCTTCGAGGTCTTCGATCTCTTCCGAGGCCAGTTCCACCGAAATCTTGTGGCCTTCTCGCTCGATAAACCAAGCCTCCCACTCCGGGTCGAGGACAGCGCCGAGGTGCTCCATTACGCGCGCGAGGGCCTTTGGCGTGATCACCGAACTAGAGAACGCAGACAGCTCGTCTGACATCAAAGCCCTCTTTCTTGTCGCTCTTGATTGCAACAAACGAATTATGACTCGAATCGATTGACGCGCGGTAGTACCCTGGATCCCTGATTGCACGGTAGACCCGTGCGCATTGAATATGGCTAAGGACCGCGATAGTGAACCTTGACTCGCCCGACACTTGGCGGTGGATCTGGATAGTCGGTGCGCTCATCTTCGTCTGTTGTGAACTTGTAACACCTGCAGTGTTCTTTTTTCTTCCGTTCGCAATCGGCGCATTGCTCGCTTCGCTACTCTCGTTCGCAGGCCTAGGCGTTTCGGCTTCATGGACGATTTTCATGATCGTCTCCGGAATCGCATTTGCCAGCCTCTGGAAACTCGGCCGGAGACTCGAACGGGCGGACGGCGAGCAAGAAGGCGTCGGCGCGACACGTTGGGTCGGCCAAGAAGCTCGGGTGCTCGAAGAGATCGGTGCCGGCGGCATCGGCCTTATTCGACTCGACCGCGAAGAATGGCGGGCGGAGAGCCTTACCGGCGATGCGATACGCAAAGGCTCTACGGTCGTGGTGACACGAGTCGCCGGGACGCGGCTCGTTGTTGTCCCCGTTGAAGAGCCACCGGAAGACTTATCTTTAGGAAACAGTTCTTTAGGAAACAGTTCTTTAGGAAACAGTTCTTTCGGAAACAGTTCTTTGGAAGGCAGCGCTATGCCATACATACCTAAACACGATTCAGAGGAGAGCTGATGCCGGCCATCATCGTGCTGTTCGCATTCATCTTCATTGCATTGTTTGTGTTTGCAGCCAGCGGTATCAAGATCATTCGCCCGTACGAACGCGGGCTCGTAGAACGACTCGGTCGCTACAAGGCAACCGTCAACCCGGGTCTGCGAATCATCTTTCCGTTCTTCGAGAAAGTGATTCGTGTCGACATGCGTGAACGTGTTGTCGACGTTCCGCCACAAGAAGTGATTACTGAAGACAACGTTGTTGTTTCGGTCGACGCAGTGGTGTTCTATGAAGCAACCGACCCGCGTCGACTCGTCTACAACGTCAACAACTTCCTCGTTGCGATCACCAAACTTGCGCAGTCGAACCTGCGAAACGTAATCGGTGATATGCAACTCGACGAAGCGCAGAACTCTCGCGAAATTATCAACTCGCGGCTGCGCACGATCCTCGATGACGCCACTGACAAGTGGGGAACCAAAGTCGTTCGTGTCGAGATTCAAAGCATCGATCCGCCACCGGACGTCATCGAGTCGATGCACCACCAAATGAAGGCGGAACGAACGCGTCGTGCCGTCGTTACCGAGGCGCAAGGTTCACGAGAAGCCGCAGTCACGCGGGCAACCGGTGAACGACAGGCCGCAATTCTCGCTGCAGAAGGTCGTAAACAAAGCCAGATCCTCGAAGCCGAAGGTCAAGCAGAAGCAACGCGCGCAGTCGCCGAGGCCGAGAAGTTTCGCCGCACCACAGTCGCAGAAGGTGAAGCCGATGCGACCAAGCTGATCTACAAGGCAATTCACGAGGGTGGTCCCACCAACGACCTCATCGCGATCAAGTACCTCGAAGCGTTGCAGAAAATGGCCGACGGTCAGGCAACCAAGATCATCATCCCTGCAGAGTCTTC
>JBBSGY010000305.1:0-4164 GCA_038253645.1 Acidimicrobiales bacterium | reverse complement strand
GACTTCGCGCAGTTGCGCTGTCGTGATCGGATCACCACAAAGTCCGCCGAGTACGCGCACTGAACCGGGATTTTCACGAAACGCAGAAAGCTCCGCACGCTTTGAAGACCCCGCGACCCCCGCAAGTCTGCCGGTCACTTCTTCGATCCATGCAAGAACCGCCGGTGCCGTGCGGAAATTGACATGTAGCTCGTGGACGCCGGTAACCGAACTCGCCTTCACTACCTCGTACTGCTCAACGTCGGCACCGCGAAAGCGGTAGATCGACTGTCTAGGGTCGCCGACTGTGAAACGACGGTTTTCGGCACCCGAGGCAATCAGATCGACTATCTCGGCTTGCAAAGGGTCTGTGTCTTGAAACTCGTCAACAAGTAGATGGCGGTATCGATGTTGAATCGCAAGGCGCACAGCTTCGTTGTCGCGTAATGCGTTTCTTGCCAGCACCAGAAGGTCGTGAAACTCGAGATCTCCCTTTGCGATGCGTTGGCGCACACCATCGGCTGTGAAATCAGCAAGCAAGTTGCAAAGTTCCGCGATAACGAACTGTCGCGGTCCGTCAAGAAGATCGTCGCGTGCGGCCATTGCGCTGGTGAGCGCCTCACGTACTGCTTCGATATCGCCACTCCATTTGTCTTTTACTCCACGCTTGCCGGTGAGTTTCGGTGGCTTCATCAGCACGTCCAACTGCGCGTAAAAGGACTTTGCGTTTTCCAGCCGCGACTTCCAACGGCACACGTCACCGTCGAGAAACTTCGCCATACGATCAGAACCGTCGGAGCATGATCCACGCAGACCGAGCGCCTCCGCGAGCGGCGTGACTACTGCAGCGATGTCGAGGCTGCAGGTCTGCGCCGCTACAGTGACCCGTTGCACCCGGTCCCAGGATTGATGAAACGATCGGGCAAGCATGTTGAGCTGGCGAACATTCATTCCAAG
Source organism: Acidimicrobiales bacterium (assembly GCA_038253645.1). Classification (GTDB taxonomy): domain Bacteria; phylum Actinomycetota; class Acidimicrobiia; order Acidimicrobiales; family JBBSGY01; genus JBBSGY01. Next base: position 3,228 of record JBBSGY010000305.1, on the reverse strand, counting down.
CGCAATTGCGCTTCGCAGCACATGATCGAGTTGTCGATCGAGGTCGTGGCGCGCCGTAAGCGTGGAACTGACGAACGCATGCCAACGGCGCCGCCAATCGAGGCCGGCGTGCGTTCGATCTACAACGCGGAATACCGGCGGCAGCCCGACTTCACTCGCGTGATGCTGCAGGATGCGTCGCGTGAAGGCGTGAATGGTCTCGATCGCTGCATCGTCGAGCGCATCAAGGGCAATTCGGCAACGATCACGCACTAACGAATCGTTCGATTGCACTTCGACTTCAAGTGCCTCGCGCACGCGTTCACGAAGCTCAGCGGCTGCTGCCTCGGTAAACGTAATGACCGCCATCTCATTAGTCGAGCAGAAACCGCTCGCTATCGAAGCTACAACGCGGCGCGTCAGTTCACTTGTTTTACCGGTTCCGGCACCTGCCTCGACAAACAGATCTTTGTCGAGCTTCGTACGAATTGCCTTACGCTCAGAGTCGTCGATCAATGACTCACTCACCGATCGCACCTTCGGTGAGTCTTCTGAAAGGCTCGACGGCATCGTCACTACTTTTGCGCGCCCAAGCTTCTGATCTGTCGACGGGACAGATCGAATCGTATGGACAGTTGCGACAGTTCTTGTGGGTTTTATCGTCGTCAGGGCCGGGAACCGCGGGGAATACCCCGCTCTCGATTCCCTCTGCCATTGCGGCGACAACTTCAGAAAGTCGCTCACTGGTTTCGGCGTTCCATGTAATTTCGCTTGTCCGTTCGGTCGCTTGATCGTCCGTGATGAACCAGTACGCCGCTTTCACGTCTGTCGCGTCACCGGCGAGCGCTGATGCATACAGCGCCAGCTGAAGACGACGACCGCCATCCACAGGGTCTTTGTCAAGCTTCGCAACACTGCGCGCGCGCCCGGTTTTGTAGTCGATCGCGCGAACCCGCTTGCCATCGGGGCTGCGATCGACACGGTCGATTCGGCCATGAAACCGAACAGGTATGCGGTTTGATCGGCTGACGCGCAAAGAGTCGAAATTTACTTCGACACCGCTTGGCGATGGCATCACTCCGGAATCGGATCGTATTGCTTCGTCATCATCGAGCAACACATCCAATTGGGTGTGCAGCGTTTCGATCTCGGATTCAAGCAAAATGCCGGCCGGCGCGACCCCTGACTCACGTGCCTCCCCAAATTGTGTGTCGGCAATGTCATGTAGTCGCGTCCGCTCTTCCGGCGGCCAGGGTGCGCTAGGGGAAGCGAGCGGCGCAGCCCATCTTATGAACTCTTCGAGCACCTTATGAACGAGCTTGCCCCGATCACCGGCCGCGAGATTCCATGGATCATCTTCGAACTCTTCTTCAACCAGACCAAGCAACGTACGCGCGAAGAAGCGATATGGACATGTCGCCCAAACCTCGAGTGAAGTTGGAGCAAGTGACTTGTTTAACTCAATAGTCTGCGTGCGACCATCAAATCGCGTCAACGCGTAAGACGCGCGTTGACGTGCAACGTCGAAGCCGTCGCTGACGTTCTCGGTAGGTGGGACTCCGGCTCGCAAGGCGCGCAATTCGTCCAGTTGTAGGTTAGGGAGGGGATGTTCGGTGTCGAGCAATGATGAGAACGACGGAATGACGGTTAGCCAATCTTTCTGAACGCGGCCATCGACAACCGACGACGCGGTGAGTTGTTCTCCTGCCCATTGTGAAGCGATGTCCACCAAGAGTGCGCTTGGCCGGCGCTCGCGCCCCGCACGAGTGTCGGCGCGAGCACATGACAAGACTGGATGTTCCGAGTTCGCAAGTACCCGAATGAGGTGCGCGCGGGATTGATCGTCATTTTTTTCTGTTCCGGGTACGCGGATCGAACCTACGAGACCGCCCGGCGCGCGTTCGATTACGCCGTCGCCCAAGCCGACCGCAATGACAGTGTCGAAATCGCAACCAACCACATCAGACCAACGCCCGACAAAGACACCCTCTGGCACGCGTGGGCGAGATTGCGTCGCAGCCAATTCATCGGCAAGCGCTGCTGAAAACGACGCAGCGTCCACAGGGCAACCGATATCGTCCATACGGCACATGCGGTCTATTCCGTCGAGCGTCTTTGCCAAAGCAAGACGCTCGTGGACCGGCCATGCGCTCGTGACGGCTTCCGTGCCGAGATAGCGCACGGCGGCTGCACTTGCCCAGCCCGCCCAAGCTGTCCAAGTGTTATTAGCTTCAGGAATCGCATTGACCAGCTCTTCGATGAACGCTGCGAGGTGCATCTCACCATTCGCCCGAGCACGGTCTACGACATCGCTGATTTCGTTGGTCGCTCGCAAGCGCTTGATTGCACGAATCCAATCATGCACCGGTGCCTGCTCATCACCTGCACTGCGAAGCTGGACAGGTCCCGACGTAATCCAATCGACAAATGCATCACGCGTGAGCCCGGTTGCGAGCGCATCCGCAAGCGTTGCGAGCACGCGCCCGGCAATCGACTGATGCAACATCGCAGAGTCGCGACCTCGCCACGGCACCTTGGCGTCTTCGAGATACCGATGAAGCAGCATCGCGTATTGGGCGACTCCACCATGGACGATCGCAATTCGCGGTAGTGACACTCCTTCGCCCGCTTGTCGTAACACTCGCGAAATCGCGAATTGAACTTCGGATGCGGGATCGGGGGCGACGCATATCCGGCCAAGCGGCATGCCCGCAAGATCATTGATCGCGCTGCGAAATTGCACGGTTGTCACGCGGCCGGCAAATTCAAGTGCATCAACAAGCGCCAACTCGGCCGGTCGGGTCAAACTTGCACCTGCGACCACGACATGGGGACCCTTATCGGTTACAGCCGCGCTCGCAGTGTCGAAAACATCGACATCGTCGTTGAACAGCTCACCGAGCTTTCGAAATTCTGTGAACAACCGAACGATCTCGGCCTGCAAAGGCCCGAGGTCGGCAACACCTTCGATCGCAATATCCGAAAGGTCGCGCAGTTCATCAAACGCGTGCGCGAGCTCTTGCACCAACAGTGGCGATGCGCCGGTGCCAAGCGGTGGCCGCGCAAAACGAGCCACGGTTCGTGTGAGCTCGCGTTTGAGATCGGGAGAAAGCCGGCGGTTGCGCGGCAAACGAAGCAGCGGCGGTGTGAGCATCTCGGCGACTTGGCGCCCCGTGAGAAAACGAACGTTGACCACGCCAGAGGCTCGAGCAACCGCCCTGGACAGCGAACGGGCGCTCTCAGAGTTGG
>JBBSGY010000304.1:0-4166 GCA_038253645.1 Acidimicrobiales bacterium | reverse complement strand
GCTCCTCCTGGCGCATTTGATGAAATCGTCGTTCGCCAACCCAGCTTCATCACGGCTGCTACACAGCTCTGGGCGGAACGATCGATCGAGCAGTGGCGCGCTTGGTTCGCCATTCACATCGCGTCTTCCTGTGCCAATTACTTGAACGAGGAAGTCGTCGAGGAGAGTTTTGCCTTTTACGGCCGCACACTGTCCGGCACACCACAACTCCGTGAGCGCTGGAAGCGTGGTGTCTCGCTCGTCGAAGGTGTAATCGGCGAGGACGTCGGCAAGCTCTATGTAAAAAAGCATTTTCCTGAATCGTCAAAAACTCGAATGGTGACGCTCGTCGCGAACCTCGTCGAGGCATACCGGCAAAGCATCAACGACTTGGACTGGATGAGCCCCGCAACACGCGAGCGCGCTCTCGTGAAATTGACGAAATTCACTCCAAAAATCGGGTACCCCGATAAGTGGAGGGATTACTCAACGCTGAAGCTACGCGCAGACGACTTATTGGGGAACGTTCTGCGTACAGGTGAGTGGGAAAGCAACTACGAGTTGGCAAAGATCGGCAAACCGATTGACCGCGACGAATGGTTCATGACTCCGCAAACTGTCAACGCCTATTACAACCCCGGCATGAACGAAATCGTGTTTCCTGCTGCAATCTTGCAACCGCCGTTCTTCGATGCCGAAGCAGACGACGCAGCCAATTACGGCGGTGTAGGCGCAATTATCGGCCACGAAATCGGCCATGGTTTTGATGACCAAGGTTCGCGTTACGACGGTGACGGCAACCTCGCCGACTGGTGGGAGGCAAACGACCGAGCTGAGTTCGAAAAGCGCTCACAAGCGCTGATCGAGCAATACAACGGGCTGTCACCCGCAGGTATGCCCGATACGAAGGTGAACGGTGCGCTGACGGTCGGCGAAAATATTGGCGACCTCGGCGGACTGACTATCGCGGTCAAGGCGTACCGGCTGTCGCTTGGCGGTAGCGAAGCGCCGGAACTCGATGGGTTCACGGGCATTCAGCGCGTGTTGCTCGGCTGGGCACAAGTGTGGCGTTCGCTGACGCGCGACGAAGAAACTCTGCGGCGCATTGCAACTGACCCGCATTCGCCCCCTGACCTGCGCTGCAACGCGGTAGTTACGAATTTGGATGTGTTCCACAACGCCTTCGGCGTGCAGGAGTCCGACGCGCTCTACACAACACCCGAGCAACGCGTCCGCATCTGGTAGACGTACCTAACGACCGCCCCATTTCGCCGGTTTACACAATCGGCTCAGTGAACAACGGAATCACTTCTCCGGCGTGTTGCGCTTCGTGGTCGAGTAAGAAGCGCTTTGCTTCGAGGCCGCCGGCGTAGCCGGTCAGCGAACCGTTTGCACCGATCACGCGATGACACGGAACAATTATCGAGATCGGATTTTGTGCGTTGGCAACCCCGACAGCACGCGCGCCCTGGGGAAATTCTACCGATGCCGCGAGTTTTCCGTAACTCGTCGTTGTTCCGTAAGGAATCGCACACAACGCATTCCAAACGCGCCTTTGAAAGTTGTTACCGGTCGCGTTGAGCCGAACATCGAAGTGCTTGCGCGCGCCGGTGAAGTAGGCGTGCAATTGTGTCCGAGTGTCCTCGAAAGCAGAATCGTCGTGCTGCCAAGCCGCCAGCCGATGCACTTGACGTTTCGTACCGGTCGCCATGTATAGGCCCGCAAGACCGTCGTCGTCGCCGACAGCCAACAGTTCGCCGAGCGGCGATTCGATGTACGTAAATTTCATGTCGCTCCTAAGCTCGTCCAAAGGTGATGGGTGGCATATGAACGCCAAGGTGCCCAATCAGCCCGCCCGCCATCAAGTTTGATGTCCAGTGCGCCGGCGGCCTTGCGGACGCCGAGATCCGATGCCGGCAATACATCTGGATCGCCCATCGCTCGCATGAGCAAATAGTCAGCTGTCCAGGGCCCGATTCCCGGCAACGCCAACAGGCGATCACGTTCCATTCGACGGTCGGCTCCGGTATCCAAGGTCAGCTGCCCGTTTATGAACGCCGCCGCGATCGCGTGCAGCGTGTGCGCCCGCGCTTTCGGCACCGGCAAGTCTGCAAGATCAATGGCCGCAACACTCGCGGGAGAGGGAAACGCGCGCCATTTTTCGCCGGCAAAAGCAACTGCGCCGAACTGTTCGGTAATGCGACCGAGCAGTGTGCACGCGCCCGACACCGATATCTGCTGGCCGATCACTGCTCGTATTGCCATCTCGAACGCGTCAGCCGCGCCGGGCGATCGAAGCCCAGGTCGTTTAAGGATCATGGGGCCGAGATGAAGATCAGTTGCCAGCCGCTCATCGATCGCCACAGGATCAGCGTCAAGATCCAACATACGACGAACTCGTGCTACAGCAGATATCAAATCGCGCTGATCACTCAAAGTCAGGCGACAGCGAATGTGATCTTGTCCATTGCTGATTTCGACTCGCGCCGGACCTCCGGATAAATCGAGTGTGCGAGTCAATGTCACGCCGTCATACGACTCAATCGAAGGTATGGCGCGCCGACCGAAAAACTCCAAGATTGCGTGGACATCGATCGGCGAACGAAACGGAAGCCGCAATTCCAGGGCAGCGCCCGCTGCGGGAACAGGTAGCCGCTGCTTCGCTCGCAGAGCCGACGGTGTCGTCGCGAAAACCGCCTGCACGGTCTCATTGAATTGACGGACACTCGCAAATCCCGAGGCAAAAGCAACGTCGGCACTCGTCATTTCGGTGGTCTCGAGAAGTATGCGCGCTGTCTGCGCGCGCTGTGCACGTGCCAGAGCCAGCGGCCCGGCACCGACCTCGTCGACCAGCGAGCGGTTGACCTGACGCTTGGAATAACCGAGCCGGTTGGCCAGCCCGGCAACGCCCTCCGTATCGACTATGCCATCACGGATCAGTCGCATCGCTCGCCCGACCAGGTCACCACGTGCATCCCACTCCGGCGAGCCGGGCGACGCATCGGGACGGCAGCGCTTACACGCACGATAGCCGGCACTTTGCGCGGCCGCTGCGCTTGGATAAAACGAGACGTTCTGACGCTTCGGCACAATCGCGGGACACGAGGGCCGGCAGTAGATGTGCGTTGTACGAACAGCGGTAAAGAACCAGCCGTCGAAACGAGCATCGTGACTCTGTACAGCTCGATAACAAGTTTCGTCGTCCGGAATGGCCATGCCGGTCAGTCTGTACTCGCCCGCCGGCCTGTTACTAGCGGTTTTCGGACATCACGGGTCGCGGCGTAGTTGGCAAGGTTGCAGAGGGGTTGACCAATCGGCGAATGCCTAGCTAGCGTGTTAGATGACCAACTCTCCGCAATACTCGACTGCGCCGCCGACCCCTACGACGGATCCCAAATCACCCCGACGATGGTTCAAAAAGAAGCGGTTCATCATCCCGCTGGTAATTGTCGTTCTGATCATCGCTGCGAACGCGTCGGGTGGCGGAAGTAAGTCGAGTGACGTCAAAGCCTCCGCTACGAGTGGATCGGCAACCACACACGCAAACAAGCAAGCTTCATCGGACAAGACGACGACAGTCACACCCGCGCTGTATGCCGGTCGACCCGACATTAAAAAGGGCGACAAGGAACTTCCCATCGGTACTGCTGTTGAACTCTCCGGCTTTACAACGAACGTTCAGAGCGCGTCGTTCACACAGAAGCTGAGCACTTTCGAGGAAAAGGGATACGTCGTTGCAGACGTGAGCATTCTCAATCGCGACACCAAAGCACAGCGCTACTCATCGGCCGACTGGAAGATAATCACACCGCAGGGACAGATTATCGACGCGACTTTCACCTCGATCGACGGAGCGCTCAACAGCGCTGATCTTGCAAGTGGCGGCAACGTATCGGGAAAGGTTGTATTCGAAGTGGGCCAGACCAAAGGCGACTACTACATCGTTTACGATCCCGACTTTGCATCGACTTCGCGCGGCATCTGGAAGGCGAAAGTCTGAAGACTTATGACCAAATCCGTGTGTAAACGACGATTCCAGTCGCGATCATACGGATTTGTTGTGCCGGCAAACCGGGACGAGCGGGATTTCGATTATCAACCGCACCTCACGAACCGGCAACGCAATGCTTCAGGGTCTCGGGCTTTCCTATGCCCTCGAAGGGTGAGGGATGACGTGTGCAATCTTC
>JBBSGY010000303.1:0-4170 GCA_038253645.1 Acidimicrobiales bacterium | reverse complement strand
GATCTAGGGGAGGCGCAGATGGCAAATATGTCGAACCACACGCAGAAGCCGGTCAAGTCAGCGCAGCGTCCGACTCAGCCGGAGTCGGACGCCCAAAAACGAGGGAGTCAAGTGTTCCCTACGAAACCCGTCAGTGAGACTCCAGCTCCTGAGGTTCCGGCCGTTGATCCACCGTCTACCGGAGAAGGCAAGACCGATAAGTAGTCGTTGTGTTCCCGAACAATCTCCACGCATTTATCGCGTTCGTCGCGATCATCCTGCCTGGCATTGCGTACAACCGTGTTAGGGATCTGAGGAGAGAACCCGAGGACCGATCCGCATTTCTGGAACTCGGCGAAATTGTCCTTGCGGGATTCAGCGCGACGGCTCTTGCGGTTTGGGCGTTGGTTTGCATTTTGCCGAATTCGCATTGGCAGTGGACAGTTACTTCATACCTTGACAAGAGGGCTTCGCCCGGCGCTTACATCGAACACCTCGTAAACGCGAGTGTGTTGGAGGTCGTTATCGCAACAGCTATTGCCTTCGCTGCGGCATTCGCTGTCAGCGAGGTTCAAGGCCAACCTTGGCGTGAGCGATTCTCGATGCTTAGGGTCCGCCGTCAAATAAGTTGCGCGCATTTCAGCGAGCCAGGGGCGTTGCTCACAAGGCGCCGGAACGAGGTAAGTAACCGATACTGCGATGATGTTTCCTGTGGTGATCGCAGTGAGCAGCGTCATCTGGCCGTTGAAATGTCCAAGTTATTTGACGGCGGGCCCTTACTGCAGAACTCCAGCCCCGAAAAGGGTGATGTAACGGTTCTAACGGTGATGACGAAAAACGGCGACGTGCTTGTTGGTGAGTTCAAACGGCGGGACGACACGGGACCTACGCAGACTCTTCGCGATGGTTGGAACCGGGTCGCCCTTCCAGTCAAAGACCTTCGTCAGTTGTGGGTTGGTCGGCGACCACTCAAGCCACTTGCTTAACAGACCCATTGATCGTTAGTCGGAGTCGGTTTGAAACATTCCAGTAAGTCGGAAGCAACGATGGATCAGCTTCCTTTTTCGTCGGCTGGTGAGCGGGGAAATGGACGTTCAACACCAGGGCGCGAAAATGCCTCCACCTCAACGGGTGGAGGCATTTGTCTCGTTGCTGGTTTTGACTGGGTGTAGCTAATCGTCAATTTTGTCAGCAAAGCTGACGTCGTGCAGTGGCTCCTCTTCAGCCTTCCGAACGCTTTCGGTCCATCCGGCGACGAATTCGGGGTTGCTGATTAAGCCGAGTTCTCGCGTCGGAATCGACGTTACGGGGATGAGATGGATAGTTCCGTCCGGATCCTTTTCGATGAGGAACCGAGCGTTTTCTGGCACGCCTGCTTTAGCGAGGCTGATGCGTCGTCGGTTGTCTACTTCGGCTTCGCCGATTGTTTCTATCTTGGTGTTCATTTCTACTGCTGATGCGGTGACGGTCATTTACGGCCTCACTCGTGTCCTTGTGGTTGCGTTGGGTTTGTTGTTGGTGTGTTGTTGGTGTGTATGCAGTCGTATTGAGTGTGCGTGGTTGTTTTTGTTGGTTTGAGTTGGTTTTAAGTGAATTGACTTGGTTTGGATGCGTTTAACGTATCGCACTTGCGCACATTTGTCACGGTGAAACTTTGATCCCGCGATCCAGATGTGACATCGTTACGAGGTGCTATTCTTATCGGCGTGCCCAGATTCAAACTTAAGCTCACAGGCGAGGTTTTAGAGATCCTGGCGGATCTCGATTCGAAACCCGCTGAACAGGCCCGATGTAAGAAAATAAAAAAAGCGCTCGGCAACCTTGAAGTACGTGGGCCCCACTACCCGGGTCTACATACCCAGCGTTATTTTCGTTTTAAAGGTCCCAAAGGCGAAATAGCGTGGGAATCGTACGTAGAGAACAACACGCCCAGTGCTTGGCGCATCTGGTGGAGTTACGGCCCATCGCAGGGAGAAATCACGGTATTCAAGGTCGGTCCCCACCCTTAAACCCGCTGAGCTGCTTACCTGACGTCTCGCGTATCTGTAGCGACTTTGAGCCGCGTGGCCTTTGTTGGAGACCCGGATGTTTTGATTCACCGGCATCGTTGAGCCAGTCGCGTAGGTACTGCGTGTCCTTCGACGATGCGAAGTTCGTGCGCCCTACTTCTTTGCTGCTTCAAATGCTTTGTTGCGGGCTGTTTGATACAAGGCGAAACCTTTGCCCGCGTCACCGTTCGCGACAGTGGGATTCGACATTGCGTGTTCAAGTCGGGAGATCGTTGTTGCCGTTTCGCTTGCAGAGAACGTCTGCTCACCCCAGCCCGGCTATTGATTGAATGATCTGTTGACGCACGTTTCGAGCCACTGTTTCGCTACTGCGTCGATGCAGCCTTGCACCTGCGACTGCCGATAGATGAGATTGCCAAGTGTCGTTTCGGTTTACCACTTAAAGGCGTATGTCGGAAGCGGGCCGGATGCGTATCTGTTCACGACACAAGCGGGTCAGCCGATGCGGCGAGCAACGCTATACAAACGTTGGAACAAGGCAGTCCAGAAAGTCGGCCTTCAGGATTTCGCACCGCACAATCTCCGTCACACGGCCAACGTGATTGCGGCGGACTCGGGAGTCAGCACACAGGACCTCATGGCTCGAATGGGGCACGCAAGTTCGCGAGCGGCCCTGATCTATCAACACGCCAGTCAAAGTCAAGACCAAGCCATCGCCGACGCGATCAGTGCCGCGATTCGGAAACCAAAGAGTCCAAGTGACGAAGCCTCAACTTCGTCGGGCACGGATAGGGCACGACTGTTTTGTCTCCACGTTCTGAACGCAGTGAAACTTCATCTGACCTTCGAGAGCGGGCGACGGGTATCGAACCCGCGTCATCAGTTTGGAAAACTGAGGCTCTACCATTGAGCTACACCCGCGAACGCCCCGAGGGTATCCGAAACCAGGCCGACCGTCGCGCGAATCGCTTTCCCGGAGCGTTTCATGCGCCTTCTCGGCCACGTTCGGGCCGCTGATCACGCGATTCACGGCTGAAAAGACGCATGGAAGTGAGGCTGAGCGCCGACCGATAGAATTGCTCGTGTTGGCACGACATGCACACAGATCGACTTCCGTTTTCACCGCCGCAGCGTACGAAACGAAACGAGAATCGATAATCAACCGTCATTGTCGGAAGCCCTGAAATTGTGTCGTCGGGAAGACAGGATTCGAACCTGCGACCCCCTGCTCCCAAAGCAGGTGCGCTACCAAGCTGCGCCACTTCCCGAAGGTCAAGCATAAGAATAGGCCAATCGGACCAATCGAGCACTTGTACGAGTCAACGCCAGGTTGCTCCGACGAGCCCGTGGGCAAGCGGCGCCGGGCGACCGCCGTCATCCGACACCATCAGATCCTCGCCTGACAGGTACATCAGATGCTTTCCCGAGGTGTCGGCACCCGTTCCGCTGTGAAATTTCGGGAGTCCGTACGCGATCACCGTTTGAAGTTTTCCGGACGTGTTCACGACAATGAGCCGGCTGTCCTTATTCGCGTCGGCTGACCGTCCTCCGCCACAGCAATTCTCGGAGAGGAAGATGTTTCCATCGGGAAGCAACGTCGGTGAATACCACTGGGTTCCGGTTTTCGCGTCAGGCGCCGGCGCGAGCTTGCTCACGATCGTCCCTTCGAGATTGATGACAACAATCGCGGCTTCACCGATGTCTGACGCCGCTTGCACCAACAGCCGTGTGTCATCTCTCGACCAAGATGGTCGCGCCAACGCAGGCGCCGCGACAACATCAACTGTCCTCTCTGCTCCGGTTGCAAGGGTGCGAATAACCAGCGAGCTGTTGAATGCTCCGTTGCTTCGTATGTAAGCGAGGCTCTTGCCGTCGTGGCTGACAGCGGGATCGTTGCCATTTGTGACGACGGTGCCCTCGCCGCCCTTGGTGGAAATGGACTGTATTTGTGGTTCAGCCTTGGTTGTCACATCGAAGTACACGCGCGAAGAATCAGGCGTGAGACTCGCGCCACCGAGCAATCCTCCCTCAGTCTCGTCTTTGGGGTTCTTCACGATGGTCAGAACTTTTATCGTTTTGCCGGAAACAGGATCGATCGTCACCAAACGTCCCGCTGACGATGCCCCGACGAGTAACTTAGGACGTTCGTTTGTGGTCTTGCTCGACGGCGTCGGCGATGTTG
>JBBSGY010000302.1:0-4170 GCA_038253645.1 Acidimicrobiales bacterium | reverse complement strand
GCGAGGATTGCGGCTCTCACGGTGTTGTTCCATCACATATGGGCGGCATCTCAACGGTCACTTAAGCGAGGTCATGAGGAACAGACGTATCCCAAGTTCGTGGACGAAGATGAGGACCCGGACTGGGACGACGCAGGTGTAGTGCAGCTTGTCTTCCCGAGAGAAACCAGAGCACAACGCTTTAGCTGGCCAGTTAAGAATCCAGACAAGGTCGTGCCGCCTGTATGGAGAATCGAGTTTCAACAATTGCGCGCAAGCCAATTGCCGGCTTTTGGGCGAGCAAGCAACGAGGCCTGCGCCTGGTTTGTTGACGGCTGGATCGACGAGTTTCATTCTACTAGACCGATTGACGCCCTCCGTCCGGATTCACCAGGTGAACGTCGTGCCATACTTGCTTTGTATCTGTACTGGCAGAGCTTCGTCGACATCGGTCCGCGAGGAGAACGAAGATACACTCGCCCGGAAGAGCTTCCCGAGTGGAAACAAGAAGAACTTGAGAACTATCGGCGATGGACGCTAGCGGACGATCTGTCCGACCCGTCTGCAATCAGGACGCTTGACATCTATTCTGAGATCCGTTCGGACTATCAAGTACTTCTCGATACATGCATGATCAGAGCTGCCATACGCCTACGGGGATTGACTCATGAACAAGCCACGGCAACCGCGAGCGAACGTGTCGATCTCGACGCGGTATGCGATCACCTCGGGGGACTTCGCCACACCTGTCAAGAGATCAGTCAACTACCTGTGAACACGAGGAACATGGGTTGGTAATTTGGTCACGATCGGCAGGACCATCATCGCCACGCAAGGCGGCTGAAAGTGATGCTCAGGCGGCCTACAGATGGGACGCCTTTTTATGTGGCTCCATCACCGCCTCGGGCTCGGGCAGGCGCCGAACTACGCTGAGTGGGCAAGTTGTAACGCAGCTGGTGGCTTTGAGAACTCGAGATTGTGCATGCCGAAGCCAAGACGCAAAGTAACGACCAGCACCTGGAGCGCTGCCGTCGAATCCAGTTCTCCGATCGATGTCGGAGTGGAAAACGCCGTGCAAGACATCGAACCAACGCACATGATGGGGCTTTGGCTCCCGCGCTGTATCGGTGTTGGAACGATTGACGAGGACAGCCGAAATGGACGCGAGTTCGGCGGGCTCTAAAGGCCACCGGACAACCCCAGGCGCCGGACGAACAACTCGCCGTGGACTCACATGAAGAGATCGAGCTAGCTAGCGGGCACACCAAACCACTCTTTATAGTGTTTTCAATATCATATAAAGTTCTGTGATGGATCACGTCGACAAGCTTCAGCGCATCTTTGAGGCAAGCGGACTTACCCAGGAGGCTCTCGCCAATCGTCTCGGAGTCTCGTTTGCGACGGTCAACGCATGGGTCAATGGACGCAGCCGCCCGCGAGCAAAGGCGCTTGCCACCATCGACGAGACCTACGCGGAGCTGGTGGGAGGCGCACTACTCGACGCCCGCGAATTGGCCGGGTTGATCGAAAATGCTGAGTCATTTCAAATCACCACCGGTGAAATCACCCAGGATCGCGAACTTCTCGACCGACTTACTTTGACCCTGACGTATAACACCGGCGCGATCGAAGGCAGCAACATGACGATCGCCGATACGGAGGTTGTCCTCTTCGAAGGAACGGCTGTTTCGAACCGCACGCTGATCGAACAGCTCGAGGCCAAGAATCATCAGGCGGCCTTGTGGTGGCTACTCGACGCGATGCAAGGACCCGCTTCTGAAGTCGACGATGACCTCATACTCAGTCTTCATACGCGGCTGATGAACGGGATAATTAGCAACGCCGGACGCTACAGGCAACATGCGGTTCGAATTGCAGGGACACGAGTTACAGTTGCCAACTACCTGCGCGTACCGGAATTGATTGCGGAGATATGTTCCGAACGGAAACACAAGAATCAATCAATCATCGAGTTCCTGGCGGAACATCATGCACGCTTCGAACGTATTCACCCTTTCACCGTCGGCAACGGTCGCGTTGGTCGATTGCTGTTTTTGGCGCTTGCATTGCAGCATGGCATCGTGCCGCCGATCATTGAACGCGAACGGCGAGGTCTCTATTACAAGGCACTGGAGCGGGCGCAGGTGGATGAGGATTACGTGTTGTTGCAACAGCTGATCGCGGGATCAGTTGTATCCTCAAGTCGAGTCGTTTTCGCGACCGACTGATCATCGTCGGTCGTCCTTCCGGCTACGCAGGAATGACGATTATTTCGCTTGAGTCTTTGCGTCTTGTAGGGCTTGTTCTACCAACGAGCGCGTTTCTTCTGGCGGGTTCGTGTTCAAAAAGCGCTGCAACTCGGGAATCGCTTCTTTTGGCTTATTTTGGTCGCGGAGCAAGATGATGCCGCGGAAGAAATATGCGTCGGCATAGGCGGGATTCACGGCTATCGCTTTGTCGATCGAGGCCAAACCTTGATCAGGCAAACCGGCCAAACGAATTAGCCAGCCGCGATACGCAAGCGCGTTCGCATTCGCCGGGTCCTTCTTCAGCACTGCGTCATATTCTTTCAACGCTGCCGCTGCCTTGCCCTGTGACGTGAGTTGCTGAGCCTTCAGCAACATCGACTGCGGGTCCTTCGGATCCTTGTTATGCGATGCATTCGTAACGCCAAAGCCTGCGATCACAACGAATACGGCGATCCCCACGGCCACAAGAACCGGCGTGCGACCCTTCACCGGCCGAACTTGGGGTGTTTCGGGTCGGAGATCGACCATTTCCATTCTGTCCTCAACTGATTCGGCGGATTCGGCTGATTCGGCGGATTCGCCGAGAGGCGGGGCGCGTCGTGACCAGCGGCGGATGGTGAATACAACAGCGATCACGGCAAGCAAACCGAGGACTGCGGGGGCTATCCAGGCAACAAGTGCGAATCCGTGTTTGTCAGGGGTCATCAGCGCCGTGTCGCCATAGCGACTCACGAAGTACGCACGAATCTGCTTGTCACTTTCACCCTCAGACAGCCTGCGGTTGATTTCATCGCGTGAAGCCATTGCCAGTGGGGACGTGCTCTCGGCGACAGACAAGCCCTGACAAGTGGGGCACCGCACTTGGCTCGCGAGATGATCTGAACGCGCGGCTTGCGTAGGCGCCTTCGACTGCGCCCATGACGCGAATATCAACGCGCCGGAAACACAGAGGGCGACAACGGCCCAAGTGAGTCGAGACTTCATGAGGTCAGTTGGTTGAGCTGTACTTCAGACACGGCACCGGTGAGGCGCTCTGCGATTATGCCCTGAGGATTCACGATGAAAGTCTCCGGCAGACCACGCACCCCGTATTCGACGGCTATGCGGCCATCGTCGTCGGTGACGACGGGCCAACTCCCACCGTTGCTTGCAAAGAACGAGCGCGTGGCCGCGATGTCGTTGCGATCAAATCCGACTGCGATAACCGTCGGATCCGCGGGGCCTTTGTGCGCGTCGGTGAACTTGACGATCTCGGGATGTTCCTGCCGGCACGGCAGACACCAGGTTGCAAAGAAATTGACGACGACCCAGCGGCCCTTGAGTGCTGCAAGATCGACGTGACGGCCGTCGAGGGCAGTTCCGACCACCTCCGGCGCAGCCTGACCGACCAGCGGATTCGACGCGTTGTGTTCGCCCGACGGTCGCGTGGCAAGCACAACTACAAATACGGCAATGACCACTGTCACCGCGATTACGACAAGGCGCGAGCGTTGCGTGTTCATACTTCCACCAATTCGCGTTCGGGCTCTTGTATTCGTGCTCGTGGGCGGCGAACCAGGGCGAGCACAGTTCCGAAGGCAATAACGATTCCGCCGGCCCAAAGCCACAAGACCGCCGGATTGACGATTACGCCGATGACGGTAGGGTCACCGATCTTTCCAGGCGCACGAACGAGCGTGAGATAAACGTCCTCACGAATGCCCGTCCGCACAGAAGGCGCGCCGACTGCATCATTCGAATTCACGAACAAACTCAGAGAGGGCGAATAGACCTGACCGCCATCAATCTGTATATCCGCGACTGTGGCGTTGCGATTGGAATATTGCATGGCACGGAGTGTCTGAAACGTGATCATGTGACCGGCGACAGTTTTCGTGTCACCTTCGTTCATCGTCAGCTCGGCCCGAGTTTGCGTGCTCGAACTAATCGCAATTGCAACGGC
>JBBSGY010000301.1:0-4181 GCA_038253645.1 Acidimicrobiales bacterium | reverse complement strand
CGTGCATATGGATTCCACTCGGCGAAGGCTGCACTCGCACTCGTCATGGTGACGCTTGGACCGATCACCCACGTCCTTCCGCACGAGCGCCTCGCTGCCGCGGATCCCTAGATTTGACCCACATCGATGCCGGGAGCCCCCAAAAATGCCCGGTGAGTTGATTGCGAAGGCCCTAGAGAAGCGTCGCGCCAAGGTCATGGCGCATGAGCTCGACTCACCTGAAGTTGACAGAGGCGTCTGACAGACATTCGACGCTTCGAACCTTTCGAAATTGTGAATCCTTTGGGAAGCAAAGTGGACGAAACGCTATCATCACGGCACATAACCGTTTCCTACAGCGGGTATCTCTCATCTGACGAAAGGTCGCCGGGCAAGGCGCTAATCGCCTCTGTACTGTCTGGCCGTAGTTGGTCTTCACCAAGTATCGAGGTTGATCCTTTTGCGATTTTCACGTGTGTTCTGTCTGTTGACAGTTGTTGCCGTCATCTTTTCGTCAACCCAGCCCGCTGATGCCGCCCAACAAACTCATTCGTCAGCTCCCAAGTTGCTTGTCAGCCACATTGTCAACCGGCAAGGCGCCGTACGGCTGCGAAATGCGACTATTCACGGCAAGGTAGCGATCTTCGTACAAGCGCGCGAGGACATCGACGAGGTGAAGTTCTCGATCGATGGACGTCACCAGTCGACCGAGCACGAAGCACCGTTCGATTTCAACGGAACCGAGTCGTGCGACAAATGTGACCCGTCCGCAATTGCATTCAACACAACCACGTTGCCAGACGGCCCCCACACGGTCACTGCTGACGTGCGCACTATGGATGGGAACGTTAAGGCGGTTCGCGGGGAGTTCGACGTCAACAACGCGCACCCTCGAACGTCATTGAACATCTCGACCGCATCGGACCGTCAAGACGCACGTGCCCTGGAAGGAGGCCGGCTCGACGGCGAGGTGTACATCTTCGTTCTTGATAATCACCGACGTCATCCGCGACAGGTGAAGTTTTATGTCGATGACCCCGGGCGTACACAAAAGCCCTTCTCCGTCGAACACATACCGAGTTATGACTTGAACCGAACGGCACTCGACGGCAACGCGTTCCCGTTCGATACACGGAAGCTTCCGGACGGATCGCACAACGTGGTCGCCGAGATCCATGGTCGCCATCGCGGCATCGAGCTGCTACAGGCGTCGTTCGAGGTGCGCAACGGTCCCGACCGGGAGCCGCCGACCGGAACGATTGTCATCGATGGCGGTGCCGCCGCCACGAAGGACTCGAAGAGCACCTTGATGATCGATGCGCGCGACAACGTCGCCGCGACCGAAATGCATCTCGCTAACGGCACCGACGCGTCGAAGGCTGATTGGCGGCCCTTTGCTCATACTGTTCCGTGGTCCCTTCTGGAGCCCGACGGCAACAAAACGGTCGCCGTCCAATTTCGCGATGCCGCCGGGAACGTATCAAACGTCGTCACCGACTCGATCCAGCTTGACACCAAGGGCCCGGACCTCAGCGGTCTCGGCGATCAGACCGTGAAGAGCGGGTCCGACGTCACTATCCATGTTTCGGTGTCCGATGGCACAAGCGGTGTGCGGTCGGTTACCGCGGCCCTGAAGGAGGAGGGCTCGCGGGGCAAGGGAGGAACGAGAAAACTTCGTCGGGACAACGCTGATCAAAACGTTTGGACGGACACCATCAAGGGAGTAACGACATCGTTCTCCTACGACATCATCGCTGTCGACAACGCGGGCAACGAGACGCGGACACCCGTCTATTCGGTCCACGTGACCGACATCATCATTGATCAAACGCCGCCAAGCGGCTCGGTGACCATTGATGATGGTACATCGGTGACGCGGTCGACTGCGGCGGCGCTTCTTATCAACGCGAAAGATCACGCCGGCGTCATCGAGATGCGCGTGGCAAACGGCACGACTGTGGAGGCAGCGCAGTGGCAGCCGTACGCGACATCGCTGTCGTGGGTGCTGCCTGGTGGTGACGGTATCAAGACAGTCTCGATCGACTTTCGTGACGCAGCCGGCAACGTTTCTCCGACATCGACCGATTCGATTCTCCTTGATACGACGGCACCGGCCGTCGTCAGCAGCTCCGGCGACATGACGGTCGCCTCGGGTTCCAAAGCGACGGTGCGAGCCACGATCACAGACGACAACGGCGTTGCGGGCGCTCGGCTGTTCATTGGCAGCGACGGCTCGTTTGCACCGATCGACATGACAGCCGTAGGTGACGTGTGGACAGCAGGAACGCCGCCGATCACGTCGGTAACTCGCTACTACGTTGAAGCGGCCGATAACGCCGGCAACGCAGCGCTTTTTCCCGGGTCCGCTCCGGCGCAGACGTCAATAATCACACCGGCAACACCGGGAGCCCTTGCTGTGTCGGCGACGCTGCTCCCAGCCGGCGTCAGCGGAGCGGTTTGGGTTACCGGCCCCAATGGGTTCAGTAGGAACATCACGACCTCTACGAATTTGACTGATCTCGCACCCGGAGAATATGACGTTCGGGCAGACCCTGTACGCGTCGGAACCGACACGTACTACGCCAACATCGAGCCATCGGGATCGGTGTCCGTTGCGTCGAGTAAGACGACCCCCGTCGCGGCGCGTTACGTCATCAACACGCCGGACACGACCACGGTGTTGAACGGAGCAGCGCTCGAATCGCTCGAGCCATCAGGCGCGCAACCGACGATTCTGGTGTTCAAGAACGACGGTGATGCTGCCCCCGACATAAACCCGGGCGATATCCTGAATGCAGGTGTTTCGAGGACGACCCCCTACGGGCTCCTACGGAAGGTGACGACCGTGACGCACCAGAACGGTAACCTTGTCGTTCAGCTCACCGACACTTCCTTGATGGAGGCACTGCCACGAGCTGAGTTCGCAGTCGACGCTCCGCTGTCCCCTGGCTCGGTGGGTTCAGCGTCATCGCCGGGATCTCAAACGCAATTCGCGGCTAGCGCGTTGAGTAGTGAACCGCGTTTCACCGCGGCCGACGGCGGTGGCGGGAACTTCTTCGTGCAGCTCGGCAATTGGTCTAGAACGAGCGTCAACTGTGGCAATCGTGACGTCGATAAGGACAGTACGCACGCGAGTGGAGACCTCAGGTTCGGTAGCAGCCTCCAATTGAAGGGCGGTTGGGGGCTCGTTGGGCCATATCTCGAGTTCACCTATACATTGACAGAATCGTCGAGCCTTACCGTTTCGGCATCGGCCACTATCAAGTGCAAGGTCACGCAGACCGTCCTTCCATTGCCGCCCACAACACCACCGCTTCTGCTGAATTTCATTGACGTGCCCATCGGTCCGGTCCAGTTGATCATCTGGCCCGGGGTGCAAGTCGACGTGCGGGTGACTATGGGCGTGCCTGCCGAGTTCGAGATAACCGCCGGGCAGGTCGCCAGTGCAACGGTGGGAGTAAGGCTGGACACGCTCGGTCCACATCCGATCACGAAATTTGCGTCACTTCCAACGATCAATATCGACAAGGCGAAAGGCAACGGCGTCGATTTTTCAACGGCGATCGGCCCGAAAGTGTTCGCCGGTTTGTACATCCCGTGCTCGGTATCGTTATTGCAAGGCTGTGCTTTCGCTACCGCGCCGACACTGTATGTGGAGCACCACACGACGCCCACCGACTGGCATGGGGAGGCCGGTGTTGAAGCCGGCCTCGGTGTGCAGTTCGAGGTGGTAGGCAAGCGATTCACCTACGAGAAGCCCGACCTCTTCCAACATTCCTTTAAGGAGTGGAAGAAGCCGGCACCGCCGGGTGGGGGCGGCGGGGTGCCGTCACCGATACCCGACCTCGCCATCACTGCGAAGTCGTTGCCGGATGGCCAGGCCGGCAAGCCGTACACGGCGAGCGTCCAGGCCTCGGGCGGCCAACCGCCGTATCGATGGGCAATGGAAGAAGGGGGCGGCCTCTCGATCGAGGAACGATCGGGCATCATCTCCGGTACATTGCCCGATCAACCGGGAGACATTGTCGTGGCTCCCGCCGCTTACGACACGACGGGAAAATACCAGCAATTCCAAATGAAAATTTGAGTCATCGAAATGAGCTTTGACCAGCGCGTGTCCGATTTGCACCGTTCGCGTTCGTCACGGAAAACGAATACAACAATCGTGTGCGCATTCTTGATGGACTACTACGCAAGCTACG
>JBBSGY010000300.1:0-4215 GCA_038253645.1 Acidimicrobiales bacterium | reverse complement strand
CGTGCGACGCGAAGGGCAACAGCTCAGCCGGAGCCTGAGCGAGGAGAAGCACCCGGGGTGGGGCGGGGCGGCGCGTTGCCGCCCCGCTCACGTCCCCCGGCTGGATCGCATGGCCGGTGCCCCGCGCCGCGGGCTGTGCGAACGTGGGACGTGGTCCACCTACCCGGAACTCGGAGCGGAGCAACCGGTTCCAATCCTCGGCATTTCGGAACTCCTGAGCGAGCCGTCGTTTGTTTACAACGTGATCGAGCCCGTCGTTTACATGCTCTTTGCAAGCAACGTCGACGTAACCGCTGACGGCGGCTGGCTTGCGAAACTCGGTTTCAGCATCGTGATGCCAGTTCGTGATGGCGACGCTTGGAGCCTGGCACCGACTTCGTCCGAAATCCTTGTGAATTACGAGGTCGACTCGAAAAACACCATCGTCGGTGACCTGTGCGGCATCGTGGCTCGATCGATTGCCCAGCTGGAAGGCGCTTACGAGGGTGGAACCGAGCCGCATCTCTGGTGGCTGGGCGAAGTCGCTCCCCGCCGCCGCGAACCTGTGACGGAAGCCGCTAAGGAGCCTGGCGCGGCGGCCGCAACCACCCCAACCCCAAGCTCTGCCCATCAAGCCGCTTGAACCACCCCGTCCCTTCGAACTGTGTGCGCAAAGATCCCGTTTTCGGCACCTTTGCGCACACAGTTCCGATCGACCGGATACGGGTCAGATCCAGACAGGTCGGGTGACCTATTGATCGGACTTGTCGGGTATGTGCACTATGGCTATCCACTTGGGGGCGCCTTGTTGGGGGAGTACGTGGTTGAGTTCAACTTTTCGTTACTTTGTAATTCCGTTCGTCGGGCTTCTTCTCACCGTGACCGCTGCTGTCACTGTGGGCTCGGTCGGGGCATCCGGTAGCTCGGAACCGGTTGCCGGCACTTCCACTTCCACTTCCACTTCCACAGTCCTGGCATCTACTACGACCGTTGCACCGGCAACTACGACATCGACAATTGCTCCGCCCGTGAAAGCCGCAAAAGCGGAATTCAAGCCGAAGGTGAAAGTGAGCGTGAGCGTGACCACTGCTGCTCCGGTCGAGAAACCGACCGAGATCGGCACCGCATGCGTTATGACCCGGGCCGCAAACGGAAGCATCACCAGCGAAGGCTGCTAACGGCTCGCGGCACCGCCTGTTGGGTGCAGACAGCCCCGCCATACGGATCTGAGTGCACACGACAGCACTCGCACGTTCAGACTTAGACCTCGGTTGCCATCAGCTCGGGCGGATTGAAATCCTCACCGCGTACGAGCTCTGGAGCTGCTGTCACTTTGCGCAGCCGGGCAATCAGCAAGACAGTCATAACGCCGAGCGCGACTGCCGAACCAACTAACAGTGCGACCTCGACGCGCACAACGATGTCCATTGGCAGCGTTAACCCCGCGATGAACATAACCACGCCCGCGCCCCAACCCGCAACCGTTCGACTTTGACCCTTGAGTGCAACAAGTGCCTGCGCGACGGTCATGCACAGAAGGAACAATCCACTGCCGCTCGCGAGAAGTATGAAGTCGGCCGTCGGGAGCGGGTAATTGGATCCGAAGAGCTGCAGCGCGAAACGACCGAAAATTGCAGTGCCTACAACCGCAACAACGCCGAGTCCGAACACGACTGCAGAAATCTCGCGAAGCACCATACTGAAACGCTTGAAATTTCCCTCTGTCGCGTAACGCGTGAGTTTGGGCAGCATGACCGCCTGGATTGCCTGAAACAAGAAAAGCGGAATGCGCGTTATGAGCACCGCCATTGTGAACGCTCCGGCGAGATCTTGCTCATTGGCGTCTGCCTCGTACTTGACGACAAGCGGCGCGATGTTCACGAGTACCTGTGAAAGCAGCGAAGCCGCTATCAACAAACCAAGGGACGACGACAGCTCCTTCCATGCCGCGGGAGGACCGGGATCCAGTAGATGCCGTTGGTTCCATCCCGCAACAATCACAGAAAGAAGCGGCGCTGCACCAACTAGCAAGCCATAGGGACCGGCAGTGCGATAGCCGATGATCGCGAGAACCCCGGCAGCCAGCACGCGAACGGAACCCTCGGTGCCGATGAGCAATCCGTATCTCGACAGCTCGCCGTTGCCGGCGAACGTACCACGGGCCACATATTGGAAGGCATACGTAACGAGAGCCATGACAAATGCGACTGTCAACAACGGCTGATCATTGAACAGTTGACCACTCAATAAGTGACTGGTGACGAGTGCACAGATAACGAGTGCAATCGTCAGCCCCGCGGTGAGAATCGCTGCTTGCTTGACTACCGGCGCAACGCCCTCGCCTCGAGCGCGACGCGCGGCAACAGCCCGACTGATCTCTTGCTCAATCGGAAAGAAGAAACCGGGCGCAATAAGGAAAACGAGTATCCAAAGCGCGCCAAGTGGCGCGTACTTTTCGTCACCGAGAATTCGTCCGGCAATCAGAACAAAGAGGTATGCGGAAATGCCTAGTGTGCCAAGGCCGACTGCGATTGCGAGCGAACCACCGGGAAGTTGTCTGACCCTGCCGATCACGATCTTACCTACACTCATCCGGGACTCGCATCGAGATTGATAAGTCGAAAGTGAAGGTCACGAGAGTCGTTTGCTGCTGGAATGCGCTCTGCGTTCGACTCGAACTTAACGTTGTAGCGGCCTTCCTTCAGCGCCATAGTCTTCTCAACATGAAGCGGAGTTGAAGCGGTCTGCAGTGTCTGGCGCGATCCATCCGGCCATGTGATGTTGAATGTTGCGTTTCTACCCGTTGCGGTCTGTATGTCGAACGAGATCCGCGTGATCTTGGATACCGGTGTTTTGGACGCCGGCGTTTTGGATGCCCCGGCGGCGGCGTCAAGCGAGGCCTTCGCGTTGTCGCCGATTGCCCACTGCCAACGGCCTTCATCGCCGCGTTCAATGCCGTAGAAGTGATCGTTGCCTTCGAAGAACACCGGATAGAGGAGGTCTTCACGCTGACTCTCGAGGAACACCTTCTCTGTTGCGCGAAGCCGATCTGCATACGCACGCAGGTCGTAGAACACCTTGTTGTTGTCAACGTTCGTCAAACGAGCATCGTCACCAAGGACTGCGCGCACATCGTCCTCGAGTTTCGCGCCACGATCGCTGTATCCCGAGCGGTCGATGTAAAGACCTTGATAGCCGACCGCAACCAACTCGGGAAGAAGCTTCGACACATCACTTGCATTCAGGCGGTCTTGCCAGACGGACTCGAACCGGCCCTTGATTCCGCCGAAACTCCAACGCAGGTTCTGCGTGTGCAGATATGGCTTGAGAAGATCATATCCAGCAAGATCGTTCGTCTTGTTTGCTTCAGGAAAGGAGACGGCGGGCAATTCGAATATTGCGGCGTTCTTAGGTAACCGGTTCTCGATATCCCCAAAAAAGCTTTGATCGCTCAAAAACAGGTGGTTCGTCTCGCGATACGGGAACACCCATTGCCGCGTTGTTTGATCGATCGTCCCACCGACGAGCAACACAGAAAGCACTACGGGAGTTATCCAGCGACGCGTTGTCGCCCATTTTGCCAACGCACGGTCCAACAGCAGTCCAACCGCCGCAAGAGCGAAGAAGGCAAGGGCGACGCTGATGCGGTTCCAACTACGAATGTCCGCAGTGACAAACAGCGCGATGAATGTAGAGACTCCGCCGATAGTTGCCACCAGAAACCCGCTGACCGCCAACACGCTCAGCTCGCGAGCCTTTTCATTGCTTGGCTTACGTGCAAGAAACAACGATCCGATCGCAAGACCGATCAGGTAGAGCAGTCCAACGGATGCGACCGCACCGATGGGCGTCGAATTGCCTTCACTCGGGATTGGGAATTTCGTTATGTAGTCGTGGCGCAGCTTTGAAAGCGCGTCGATGCGATGCTCCTCTGCCGGAAGCACCATCTGCGCAAGCTTTAGTCCGTAGAAGTCACTTTCGGCTGCGTCTCGCTGTGCCGCCGCCGTGTTCGGGCCATGCTGCACGTGATACACGACTGCCGGAGCAACGCTCACAACCACAAACATGAATATGGCAACGACTACACCAATACCATCGAGCACTTGCTTCCATCGTCGCGACGTAAGCAAGTGCACAAGCGTTGCGATGAGAACGAAAAGCAGCGCAAACGCTGCGTAGTAGATACCGCTTAGTCCAATAACTGCGCATAGTGCGATGGTCTGCGGAGTCTTGTGT
>JBBSGY010000299.1:0-4225 GCA_038253645.1 Acidimicrobiales bacterium | reverse complement strand
GGAACCGTGAGAACTGCAAGGTCTTTGTCTTCTACCCAGTTGTCGAGACGCGCTTTGACTTTGTCATTGCCCTTGGTGACATTGATGTCAGGACCTGGAGAGCGTGTCGAAGCGTGCACGGTTGCAAAAGAGGTGACCATGACCGTCTCTTTGTCGTTGGACTCGACAACAAATGCCGAGCCGACTGAAGGCGCCCCGTTTTCGTCCTGCGTCTGAACGAACCACACAGATCCGCCGACCTTCTGCACGAGCGAAGCAAGCGTTCCGCCCTCTGCCTGAAACTGACGCAGCGGATCGAGTTCCTTTTGAACGGCGGCCCTGGCATTTTGTTTCTCGTTGTCGATCGTCTCGCTGGCCGTTTTGAAGCGGTCGTCAAAACCCTTTACGTAGTTATCGATGCGCTTCTCGTTTTGGGTGAGGCGGTACTCGTAATAGCTGTAGAGGACAACGCCTGAGAGTGATGCGCCGATCGAGAACGCGAGAAGTACGGCCGTTATGCCCAGAACAGACTTCGGCACAATGCGCCTGCGCCAATCAGGAGCAGACGGCGGGTTTGGTGCGGGCGGCGCAGGCTCTGTTTCGGCGGGCCCGTCGAAGAAGTTGGACATCCCCAGCGAAACTAGTGCCCAATCCAGGGGCTGGGGATGTTCTTTCCGTGCTACCCGCCGAATGAACCCGGGTGCGAGGTCGTGTTGCTTACAGGGCTGCGACGGCGTTGTAGCGGACGACGGTGCGGTAACCGTCGCTGGGAGTGCTGGCCGCTTGCGAGACTTGGAAGCCCACGCAGTTGGTGTCGCTTTCGCGCCTTCGACATCGTTCTGGGGAGCTCCGGTCGCGTCCATCTCGATATTCATCGGTGCAGCGGTTGTTGCCGGCGCATTTGTCGGATGGCTGTTGCTGCGCAAAGGCAAGTTGCATCTGAACTTCTTGCACAGAAGCTAGAGATCTGACTGTCCTTAAGCCACGCTTGTCCGAGACTGCGCGAGCGTTGAAATCAGATCATTTTTCAACGTCATCAATTGAGAATGCTGTTCCGGCGCCTGCAGCGCGGTGCGAAATGTCTCCCACGCAGTTTGAAGATTTTCGGCGACATAAGCGCGACCATTGTCATCGGTTTGCGTGGCCTCGACCATCGCGGTGCCGAGACCGTGGAGCACTTTGCGGTCAGCTTCGGTCACGCTCTCGTTTTCGGCGCGAACCAAGGCAGTCCTTATTTCTTTGCGTTGCCACCGAAGATTCAGATTCATCGGGGTAACCCCATCTGCGGGAGGGACGACAGGGGCCGCCATCCCAGCGAGGTGAGCTTCTCGTCCAGCGGCTTTTCGTCGGGCGGCAAGCGGGTCAAATCCCGGCGCTGTTGCCGCAAGAAGAGCGTTCACGGTTGCCCTAACGCTCCTCGGCCCTGCTTCAGCGACGGCTACTAACCGTGCGTGCAGGACCTGCATCAACGGATCAGCGGCTTCGGCGTGACGTGCCAAAGCGGGCGCCAGCTGCTTAGCCATGTCCGGAGCCAAACCCAAATTGTCACCCAAGACTGTTGCGACTCCCCGAAGACGCGAAGCGATGTCTTTCGGCTCATGCCCAAAAGTTCTTGCGCTAACAGGAACGTGGGATTGGACCTAATGCTTGATGCTCTGACAGTCACCATCTCAGGGCGCAATATTTTCTAAATAGTTTAAAGAGAATAAATCACCCGAATCGGGCCGCCGCAATGTCCAAGGGCAACTGGCTAAAGACCTGCGGGTGCGCTTAATGTTTGTCGGGAGCTGACGTAGGCGGATGGTTTCAGACAATTCCAATGTCTCGATGAGATCGCTGCGTACTTCGGGTAACCGGCTCGGCTGGGTGTTCCGCGGGTCAGACCGATTTGCCGGAGTCAGCTCTCCGGCCTCGAACCGTGCGACGGCCAGAGCAAGTTTGTCGGTCAAGGCACTCCATGCCTCCTGGAACCGGTACGGTACGTCGTCAGACGCAACGATTCTGTCGTTGATTTCCCGCGGAAGACGAACATCGTTATCCGTCGGACGTCCGAGACCGGTTCGTGCGAATGCTGCCGTGACGCTTGGCCGCGTCAGAACGGTCTCTGTAATGTTCAGCCGGTTGATCTCATCCGGGAGGGTTGGAATCGAATTAAGCGGACGCGATGCTCTCCTCGCTCTTGCGTAGCGCTGTTTGCCGACAATCGACGGACGATCTCCGCGAACAGAGCGGGCAATATCGTCAGGTCGCGTCGCATTCCCGAGTTCGAGGGTCTGCGCTAGAAGTCGAGTTGGGTCTGTATTGTGTGCGATTGCGCGAAGCAAATTCCCGATTCGGGCGGTACCCGCGAGGATGCCGGTGAGCCCCGCTTCGTCGGCTCGCTCGACGACAAGTTGCGCTAGTCGAGCTGCATCGAGCGGATTGTCCAATAAATCGTGGGCGAGAAGTTGTAGGCCTGCATGAATACCGCGTCGCGTGAGCAACGGAAGGTCGCCGAGAAACTGGGCCAGGTGATCAGGTACTGAAGGGGTGTCGCGCTTAACCATTTGATCAAGAGTGGCGTACTTCGCGACTTATGCAAAAATGAGTCGAGGCCGCCCTACGATGCAGCTGCGATGACTGATTTCTTGCGGAGCTACCTCACTGTTCTCTGGGTGGGCCTTGCCGCGACCGCGATGGCCGGCGGCACGCTGGTGCTGGGCAGGCTTGTGCGCCCAAGTCGTCCGCAGCCGCAGAAGTCGCTTCCGTATGAGTCGGGCGTCGAACCGGTCGGTGACGGGTGGAGCCAGAGCCATGTTCGCTACTACCTGTATGCACTGCTTTTCTTGATTTTCGATATCGAGGTCGCGTTCATTGCGCCTTGGGCCGTCCAGGTCGAGAAATTCGGCGGATTCGGCCTCATTGAGATGTTGGTGTTCGTCGCAATTCTCGCGCTCGGGCTTTTGTACGCATGGCGTAAGCGAGTTCTTTCATGGGACTCGTAACGAGAGAGGGCACCGCCCGACAAGGGGAACCCACGCTGCCAAAGCCGGTCTCTTGGCTGTTCAACCTCGGCCGTAGCTACTCGGTCTGGGTCTACCAATGGGGGCTCGCGTGTTGCGCCCTCGAGATGGGCGCAACATTTGCCGGACCCAAGTACGACGTAATGCGACTCGGCGTAATTCCGTTTCCGGCGAGCCCCCGTCAAGCTGATCTGCTCGTCGTTGCCGGAACAGTCACCGACAAAATGGCACCATCGATACGGCGTTTGTGGGAGCAGATGCCCGACCCGAAGTACGTCATCTCAATGGGCGCGTGTGCAAACAGCGGCGGCCCGTACTGGGATTCGTACTCGGTTACCAAAGGCGTTGATCAAATCATCCCGGTCGATGTCTATGTCCCTGGTTGCCCACCCCGGCCTGAGGCACTGCTCGATGGAATTCTCGAACTGCAACGTCAAATTCGCGCCGGTAAAACGCAATCAGCATGAGCGCTCTCGAATCACTTGTCGTTGAACGCGCCGGCACGCATGCGCGTGTTGCTCTCGCCAGTTGGGCCGACGCAGCGCACGCTGCAAAAGACGCCGGCTTCACGTACTTCAGCTATCTCTCCGGAATGGACTGGTTACCGAACCCGGCGCTTGACGGAGAGCACCACTACGACACGACCCGCGAACCGTTACCGCCGCAAGAAATCGTCGTCGATACTGCCGTGCGTTTGGCGGGCGGATTATCACGCTTTTCCGTGATGGCGCGCGTTGCAAACGTCGAAGAACACGCGGCAATCACGCTGACCGCAGAAGTCGGCGAGGATTTACACGTACCGAGTTGGACATCTGCCTACGCGGGCGCCGACTGGCACGAACGTGAGACAGGCGAGATGTTCGGGTTCATCTTCGAAGGCCACCCGAACCCAAAACACATCTATTTGCCTGACGAATTCGAAGGCTTCCCGATGCGTAAAGACTTCGCATTGCCTGCGCGTCTCGTGCGTCCATGGCCCGGCTTGGTCGACATGGAAGAAATGCCGGGCAAAGAAGAGCCGGAACAAGACTTCGCATGACCGACACCCTTGATCCTCGCGCGGTCGCGTACATGAACAGCCAAGCTGTCGACGGCCGGGTAAACGTCGAACTCGTTTCCGACGGAATGACACTCAACATCGGACCGCAACATCCCGCAACGCACGGAACGCTGCGTATCGTCGTGCACCTCGATGGGGAGAAGGTCGAATGGGCCGAACCCGTTGTCGGCTACATGCACCGCGG
>JBBSGY010000298.1:0-4256 GCA_038253645.1 Acidimicrobiales bacterium | reverse complement strand
TCAGCACGACCAGCAGCCCGCCATTCAAGTCAATGTCGACATCATCAAGGTTCAATGCTTCGCTGATGCGCATGCCGGTTGCAGCCAGCAGTCCAATGAGCGTTTGCCAGGTTGCTGAACGAAGTGGCGGAGACAGTTCCGTGGCCGCCGTCATCAGCGCGGCGATTTCGGCATCGGAATATATATGTGGTGTCGGTCGATACTTGCTATTCGGAAACAGATTGGTCGGTGGAATCTCAGCCAGAGGATCAAAGCTGTGGAGGTATCGGGCAAACGATCGGACAACGCGCATTCTTCTTGCTAAATAGGCAGGAGAGCCCGTTGTCGCCAATTTGGTCCAGGTGACGGCATCCTTCGTTGTGACAGTGTTGGCGCCGGCGACTTCGGCAAAGGTGACGAAACTTGCAAGCAAGTGGCCTTCGCCGACAAGCTTGTATCCAAGTGCACGCCGCAGTTCCAGATATTGTTCGCTGATGTGACGGAGATCGTTCATGGCCGACCTCCTGGCCATGGCTGAACAACCGCAACCAGTGCTCGTCGGTTGACTTTCGCATAGATCGACGTGGTGTCATGGTCGTTGTGTCGCAAGACTTGGCCAACCTCACCGAGACTTCCACCCGCCTGCAACATCGCGCTTGCCGCAGTGTGACGAAGACGATGAGCCCCGACTCGCTCCATTCCCGCCCGGTCACAGGCGCGAGACACAATCATGGAAATACCTTCGCTTGAAAGTTGTCGTCGAGGTGGGCGTGTCGTCAGAAATACT
Source organism: Acidimicrobiales bacterium (assembly GCA_038253645.1). GTDB lineage: Bacteria > Actinomycetota > Acidimicrobiia > Acidimicrobiales > JBBSGY01 > JBBSGY01. The sequence continues at coordinate 3,490 of JBBSGY010000298.1, read as the reverse complement.
GACTTGTTTGCACATTGTGGACGACCCCGACACAACCAACCAACGATTGCGTCGCCGACATCAACAGGCATTGGAAGTCGGTCACTTCGACCGCCCTTGCCCAGTATTGTCAGCTCGCCCTGTGACCAGTCGATATCAATGAGTTGCAGTCTGGCGACCTCGCCGGCGCGCAGACCAAGGCGTGACAAGAGTGTCAAGATTGCAAAGTCCCGGCGGCCAATAGCCGTGCGGCGATCGCAACTTTTCAGCAGGCGAGCCATTCCCCCCGGTTTCAGCATCTTTGGCAACGAAGACAGACGCCAACTCGCCACAGAAAGCACCGCTTTGTCAAGCGCACTCGCAGTCAACCCTTCGGTGTGCAAGAAGCGCAGCAGCGATCGCAATCTTGTCGTCGTCGACTTTGCAGAGCTTGCCTTGCATCGCTTGCATTCGGCCAAGATGAATTGCGAGATGGTGGGCGTCGCGAGCGTTACCAAATCCGATTCGTGTTCAATTGCAAGATATGACAGGAATGAGTTCGCAACTTCGACATAGTTGCGAACACTCGGTGCTGCAAGGCCGCGTTGTTCGATTAGGTAGAGCCGATAGCGTGCAATCAACAAGCCCGCTGGTGTTTTCGGGTCAGCGGGGTCGACAACCGCCGTGACGTTGATGCTCACCAAATAGTTGAGCACCGGAGCAAGGCCCCGCATCGACAACGAACTACTGCCAACTTCAACGTGCCTTGCGGCCAGGAACTGTTCGGCACTCGCCGCTGTCAGGCCAGAAGCATCGAGTCTATGTTCAACAAGCCACTGACTCATTTCTGCCATCAGCCCAAGCAGCCTGTGTCCCGACTTGTATCCCAACTCCCTGAGGTGTTTCTCGAAACCAGAGGCGTGCGGGCCAAGCGGCCCAGTCACTTGCACGCGCCGACGCTTTTGCTTGGTCATGGTTGATCCCTTCTGCGGGTATGTCCCACTGAAGGTCTCGACAGGCGTCGTTATTATGCCGAGTGTTTTCGCTTGCCCACGCGGATTGACCAGGTCAAATGCTCGACATCATCGCAATGCTCGGCATAATCAAGAACTCGGCATAAGCCGATGATCTTGTAGCAATTTGTCACAGCAGTGACGATGCGCTTCGGATCAAAGAACAACTGGCACAATGGCTTGCACTCCGAGGACTTTGCCTAAATGAGGACAAGACGAGCATCGTCAATCTCTCAACAGGTTTTGACTTCCTGGGGTTCAACATTCGTCGGTATCGCAACAAGCTACTTATCAAACCATCAAAAGCGGCAATGAGGAAAATCCGGGAACGGCTGGCCATCGAGATGAAAACCCTTCGTGGTGCAAATCTCACAGCAGTGTTGGCGACGATCATTCCGATCGTGCGTGGCTGGGCCAACTACTACCGGTCGGTGGTGTCAAGTGAAGCATTTCGTTCCCTTGACATGCACATGTGGCGACTCACTTACAAGTGGGCAAGACATGGACACCGGAGCAAGCCGATTAGCTGGATTATCGCCAGGTACTACGGCAAGTTCAACAAGTCCAGGAACGATAACTGGGTATTTGGCAACCGTGTAAGCGGAACCCACCTACCCAAGTTTGCCTGGACAAAGATCGTTCGGCACACAATGGTCAGGGGCACTTCGTCTCCTGACGACCCTACCCTTGCACTTTACTGGGCAGAGCGGCGACGCAAGAAACCTATCCCGCAAATGGACCGTTCAACGATGAGTTCGCTCAGGAGTCAGAACGGGAAATGTTCATTGTGCGAGAGCAGTCTGTTGCTCGCCGACGAGCAACCACAAAGTCCACGAGAATGGGAACAGTGGTTGTGTGCGACTCGCAAGGCAATAGGCAGACACGCCATTGTTAAACAAGAGCACGCCAAGCCGAACACGATCAACTACCGCCTCGTGCACGCAGATTGCTACCAACGACACATTGCTGGTAGTAACGGCACTGCATTTCCACAACATGCCATCGAGCCTTTGGGGCTTGCTTGAGCCGGATGCGGTGGAAGTCGCAAGTCCGGTTCTGAGGGGGCCTCAGCGCAGTGATGCGCTGGGGCTACCTGACCGAAAGAGCGTTGCGAGGACCTGTCGTCGGGCGCAAGAACTACAACGGAGCCGCCGCGGTGTGGTCAGCTCATCTCGCAAGCAGAGCTTGGACGATCATCACGACTGCACAACGAGCAGGACTCAACCCGCTGACATATCTCACTGCCTACCTCGACGCCTGCGCCGCCTTCGCAAGCAAGCCCCTCGAAGGGACAGATCTTGCTCGGTTCTTGCCATGGGCTGCAAGTGAACAGGATCTCAAAATATGGCGAGGGCCGCCACCATGATCCGCCCTGCGTGTTTCAGCGCAAATGATGACCCGCCTCAGCGTCACTTCAAATAGCAGGAATTCGACGCGCCCGCTCGAACGGGATTTCCAAATACGTACACGTAATTTTACAGTTCAACGAGCGCGACAGTGGCGGCGGCTTTGCCGGTTGCCCGTCCTGATACCGCTTCGCAAGATCATCCAGCTCTTCGCCGGTAAGTCGCGTTTGACCTTGCCGACGAGAACGTTGGGTGACCGGTTCCTGCTGTGAGGTCGGTGCACTCAGGAGAAGCTGGACCACCGGCAGGAGGTGCCCCCAGTCCGCGTAAGCGCCTAGGAGGCGCAGCAAAGTGGCAAGGGCAATCAATGCACATCGTGGACGTCTTTTCATACACTTAACGGCCGGCCGTGGCAATAACAGCGATGCTTGAAGGCCTATCAGATTCGCACGATATCAACGGCTAGCCCGGCTGCCCTGGCCAAGTGTGCAATGCTTTCGACATCTGACGTGAGAATCTCATCGCCGTCTGAGGCGAGTGCGACAACTGCTGCATCAACGACGTCGGACGCACGGGCTTGCTTCAACAGCACACCGGCACTTTTGCCAAGCGATTGATCCAAACCAATCGTCTCAATTCCCAACAATGCTCTCGCCAGGTTCTCTTGTTTTCCGGAACCTCCGCGCCAGACCTGACCTACAACACCACCATGCGTCATAGGCACACGGCCGTTCGTGCACTCCGACTTCAACAGCGCCATCAAGTCGCGACTCTGTCGCTCGAGAGTTTTGAGACCGCCGGCATCAATGATCAATGTCATGCTGCACCAGGCTTACGACGTACACGCGTCGGCCGTACTGCCACGGTATTGGCGCTGAGTCTGCGTCTGGCATCACGAATCTCTTGGTCGCTGATTGCGCCATGGTGGCTCTCGTGATCCGCTACCAGCACTTCGAGCGCTTTGAGCCTCTCATCGTGCTCGCGTTCGCGGAGAAGCGCCCTGTTTACCCAGGCGCTGACACTTTCCACGCGACCGGCATCAACAGCTGCCCGTGCAACGGCAAGCAGCTCGGCATCAACCGTCGCTGAGAGTCGTTCCTTTTCACTCATACTTTTATCCTACTCGCATACCACTTTTATAGTATCGGTGGTTTGGGCTAAGGGTTGAAGTGC
>JBBSGY010000297.1:0-4256 GCA_038253645.1 Acidimicrobiales bacterium | reverse complement strand
TCCGCCGTATTTGAATCCGCTGCTCTCGTCTTCCTCTGGACCACCGGGCGCTTGCATCACACCATCGAGAGTCACGAAGGTCGTCGTAATCAGTCTTCTCATGCTCCCCTCCTCATCGACTCCACACCCTATGCCTGCAAACAAAGAGGAGACAACGGCCATTTCGGAAAACAACTGGAACCGCAGTGAGAACTTGCGGCAGATCGAGCCGACGCGTCAGAAGCGAAACGGCCATTCTCAAAACTCGACAGGGCAACCGCATAGACGAGATGGTCAGCAACGGCTTGCCCTCGCCACGAAACATCGGCCCAGAGTGAGAATGCAAACTGGACAGTTCCAGAAGACGTGAAAGGTCTCGCATCGTCGCTATCGATCGGACTGAAAGCGATCTAGCGAGAAAGCTGCACTGTCGACGATGGTGCGCTGTTCGTTGAGCTTGGCCGCAACGAATTCGCCAACCGCGGCCGAATGCTTGAAGCCGTGTCCTGAGCACGCTGAGAGAAGGAGAATCTGTTTGTTCGTGGCTGGCAACCAATCGATGATGAAGCCGCGATCAGGTGTACAGGTGTAAAAGCAGGTTGAGGAACGAACCAGCCGAGAATTGACTCCTCTAATACGTCCTCGGACACATCGTTCGAAAAATGCATCTGACTCCAACGATGGAGAGTTATCTGCGTCAGGAGACTCCGCCTCTAAGAATTTTTCTGTTGCCAGTTTCATTGTTGATCGATTTGTGTCGACAGCCGGAAAACCGTAAACGAAATCGTCGTCACGATTTTCGAACCACCAGTCGACGACCGGCATTCGCTCGGGCCCTAACATTGATCGGGCTCGACATCGGTTGCAAACCAGTAGACCGCTTGGGGATAAATCGTGTGAATGTTGCGGCTTGCCGTTCCTAACAGATCGTTGATCCACGGGCCGACTGCAATGACGGCCTTTTCTGTCTCGATCCTCCCCTCGGTGGTGTGAAGAGTTGCGGCGCGATGGTGCATGTCAATTCCGAGTACTTGGACGTGATTACGAATGTTGGCGCCCTCGCGGATTGCCATTTCCAGCTGGGCGCGGACAGCACCTTCAGGCCGCAAGAAACCGGATTGGCGTTCGAGGTATCCAATGTCGTCGTCCAGGGTCGCGAATTGTGGGAAACGCGAGCGCATATCGACCGCGTCAAGCAGCTCATGTTCTACGCCGAACTCTTCAGCCGCGTTGAGACACTGATGGAAGTAGTTCTCTGGTTCGCCAACACGCGTTGAACTGTCGATCACCAGATAGCCGCAATTCACAAATACGGATTCTTCTGATTTGGCTTCGATTTCGCTCCAAAGCTCATGCGACCTAGCGAGCAACTTTGCGTAGATCGGACCCTTTCCAAGCGCCTCGCGCGTGATTCGCGTCTCTCCATGTGTGCTTCCGAAACTGTGGGGCGGCTCAAAACGATCGATACCAAGCACTCGACCGCGTCGAGCTTTCGCTAAGTGAAGTAACGCCGCACTTCCCATCGCGCCGAGTCCAACAACAACAACGGCGTCGTAAGTATCGCTCACAAATGGATCATAGAGACGGCCATCAGGCTGCCGTCTGCCGCTTGGTGGCAACGGTAAACGCGCTCGACAGTTGGCTGGGCAGCCTTTTATACCTATGCTCGGGGGCCCGTTGTACCCCGGAGGGCCGGGCACAACACGGCCGATGCACGCTCCTCGCGATGGCCCTGAGCACCGATAACCTGGCATGGTTGCGCAAAGAGCGGCATTATTCTGCCAAGTTTTCTGCATCCCCCGCCCAGTGGGGCTGGCAGACAATCGCTGAGTTGCAGGTCGCATGATGCGCGTGTTGATCTACCGGAACGTGAAACGATCATTCTCGGAACGCGTGCACAATTGACATGATGACGCGTTCAGGACTCGAAGATGTCTACAAATTGATCCGGAACGAGCGGCCGGGTGTCATCTATGTAGGCGGAAGAACGTGTACCGGAAAGTCGACACTTGCCAAAACGCTCAACGCTCGCCATGGATACGCAACCATCGATCTCGATGTCGCTCTGGAGGAATCGGTACTCGTGCCGTTCAACGTCTCCGATCGAGAACGTGCGTTTAGTGAGGTGTTTCGCGAGCGACGAGAACATCACTGGATTGCACAATTCGTATCGCATGTTCGGGCTCAGATCACGGCGAACCAGGAGAGCAAACAGTTGGCGTTGATCGACGGCGCCGTTGGGAACGTAGACACGCTTGCCGAGATCATCGACGGGTACCACGAAATTCAGTTTGTGTTTCTCCATCCAATTGATCTCGACGAATACATTGCGCGACTTACCGCTCGGCTATTGACTGTTACCCCAGGTTCTCGAGGTCGCATGCCGGTGGAGTTTTGGAATTCTCTTTCTCAAAACGACATCGAGAAATTTCTGATTACGCGCCAGGTTGGTGTGTCAATAGCGTCGGCGATTGCAGAGTACTCGCTGTTCTCGCGAGCAGAGTCCGAGAATCGTCTAGCCCTGTTCGAGGAGCGATTCGAGCACGTGATTTCTGTTGATGTGTAGCGGAAAAGCTTGCATCGCATCGAACCCCGGTATCGACTGGATGACCGAAGTCGCAGCCGCTGACAGGTATCCCGACAAATCCTCCGCGTCTTTGCCCTTCCAAACCAGCTGCGGGTCGCGTTCGTGGAGAACTGCGTCACCGTCGGTGTCGGAGACGAAGTCCGACAAGTCACCGGTGGGAATGTTGACCCGCTTGTCATCGCGCTCGGTTGCTGCGACTTTCGTGTTTCGCCCTTCTGCCGGCCATTCACTTACCTTCTGTTGGATTCGGCCCGAGGGCGCCGTCTGCTGTTTCTTGATAAACCGCATCAAACACACTCTGTGCGAAGTAGACGCGATCGCGCTTCTTGCCGGTGACTTCGCGCAAGTGACCACTGGCGATTAGAGAATCGATTGCCGACTGTGCGGTCGGCGCTTTGACATCAAGTCTTGTCTGCACTTGCGCTGCGGTCAGATACGGCGAGCTGAACAACAGGTCGGCGAGGCGAAGGGTTGTGAGGGTGGCACGACGTTCATGAAGGTCGTTGCGCAGTTGTATCTGCAGGTCCATCAAGGCAATGGTGCGCTCTTCGGCATCGGTAGCCTGCACTCGAACTCCTTCGAGAAAAAACAGCAGCCAAGCGTCGAAGTCGCCATGCTGACTGGTCGCAAGCAACAGGTCGTAATAGGTGCTTCGGTGGCGCTCGAGATAGGCTGACAAATAGAGCAGCGGCTGATTCAACACCTTGCGCTCGCACAGAATGAGGGGAATCAACAGGCGCCCAACTCGTCCGTTGCCGTCGAGATACGGATGTATAGCTTCGAATTGATAGTGGGCAATGGCCAACTGAATCAACAACGGGAATGGCTGTTCGTTGATGAAGCGTTCCCAGTCGGCGATGGCCCTGCGCATCTCGTCGACAGGTGGGGGCACGAAAACTGCAGTAGCCGGATTGGCGCCACCGATCCAATTCTGAGATTTTCGGAACTCTCCTGGTGTTGCGTAATCGCCGCGCACACCCTTGAGGAGCGTCGCATGAATCTCGTTCAACAATCGGACTCCGACTGGCAGGTCTTTCACGCGGCGCAGGCCGTGATCGAGGGCAATCAGGTAATTGCGCACTTCTACAACGTCTTCGTGCAGCTCGCCGTCGCGCACGCTTTGCCCGGACTCGAAGCGCAAAAGCTGGTCGACGTTTGACTGCGTGCCTTCGATGCGGGAGCTGAGTACGGCTTCGAGTCGGACGTGTGGGCCCATGAGAATTGCGGCATGCGGCAGTAATCTGCCTACCCCCGCCAACCGGTGAAGTGCGGCGGTGGCGGCATCAAGCTTTTCTACGACGAGCGGGGAATAGCTCATCTGGCGTGGGAGCTCTGAAGGGATGAAGGCGTCGTATCCCTCCAGGGTGCGACGCACCTGGCCCCGTAGGTCACTATTAAAGAGGTCTTTATCCACCGGCCACCTTATTAAAGAGAATCGCCGATTACTTTAATAGTGGCGCGGGTCGTTAAGGTGTTCTTTAACAGCGATTGTCATCGGCCGACACCGGCAAGCTTTTTACGTTGCCGTGGATGCTCAGCCTTACCGTAAGGAGCCAAGAAATTGCCGGAGGACTCCCCCGGACACTTGACGCAGATCGCTGGCGTGGCACTAATCCGCCGTGATGGTGACGCTAAGTACTCGCCACCGTTAATTCGTGAGGGGGTTTATCCCCAGGCGGTTGGATCGTTG
>JBBSGY010000296.1:0-4257 GCA_038253645.1 Acidimicrobiales bacterium | reverse complement strand
TCGGGGATGATCGGCACGACGTTTGCCCCGACATTCTTGTCGCGTAACAAGTTGCGCAGCAACATCGCAAAGCCCATTGTCGTCGAGACAGCGCGACCACCGGATCCGCTGTTGAATTCGGAAAAGACTTCGGGCGCAGGTTGCGGAAGCGCCGGTGCGCGAACCACTCGCGAGGGAACCGGGCCATTCAACTGCCGACGGCGCTCCATCAAGTATTCGGATTGCGCGCTCCCTTTTTCCGGTCGGAAGTACGGCGGATAGTCAGCCTCGAGTGCGGAGTCGGGAATTTCGCTTTCCAGGTGCAAGCGGTCGCGCAGATCGCGGAACTGCTGCTGCGTCATCTTCTTGATCTGGTGAGTCGAATTACGACCTTCCACTTCGGAACCAAGTGCCCAGCCCTTGACTGTTTGCGCAAGGATTACGGTCGGAGCCCCTCTGTGGGTCATTGCCGCGTTGTATGCGGCATAGATCTTCTGAACGTCGTGACCGCCGCGCGGAAGCGATTGCAATTGCTCGTCGGTCAGGTGACCAACGAGCGCGCGCAAGCGCGGGTCTGTGCCGAAAAACTTCTCGCGAATGTATGCGCCGCTCTCCACCGAAAGCTTCTGAAACTCACCATCGACTGTTGTAGTCAGCTTGTTTTCAAGCACGCCGTCGATGTCGCGAGCGAGAATTTCGTCCCACGCGCCGCCCCAGACCACCTTGATTACGTTCCAGCCGGCACCGCGGAAGTTTGCTTCGAGCTCCTGCATGATTTTACCGTTACCGCGCACGGGCCCGTCGAGGCGCTGCAGGTTACAGTTGACGACAAAGATGAGATTGTCGAGACCTTCGCGACTTGCAACGCTGAGCGCGCCGAGGCTTTCGGGCTCGTCTGATTCGCCGTCGCCCATGAAGCACCAGACTTTTGAGTTGCTGGTGTCCGCGAGTTCGCGGTTCTCGAGGTAGCGGTTGAAGCGCGCTTGATAAATCGAGTTGATCGGTCCGATGCCCATCGACACGGTAGGGAATTCCCAAAAGTCGGGCATGAGGCGAGGGTGGGGGTAACTCGACAACCCGTGTCCACCAAGTTCCTGCCGAAAGTTGTCGAGATGCGACTCGTCGAGGCGGCCTTCGAGGAATGCACGCGCGTACATGCCCGGAGACGCGTGGCCCTGGAAGTAGATGAAGTCACCGATATTGCCGTCGGCTTTTCCGCGAAAGAAGTGGTTCCAACCAACGTCGTACAGAGTGGCGGAACTTGCGAACGTAGAAAGGTGTCCCCCGATACCTTCGCTCTTTGCGTTGGCACGCACGACCATGACGGCCGCGTTCCAGCGGTTGTAGGCCCTGATCTTCTTCTCGATCTCGGTGTCGCCGGGGTAGTAGGGCTCTTGCTCAGGAGGAATCGTGTTGACGTATGGCGTCGAAACAGACGCTGGAAATGCAACCTGTTGGTAACGGGCGCGCTCCAGGAGCTTCATGAGAATGAACCGCGCTCGGTCTTTACCCTGGTGCTGCAATACGTCATCCAGCGACTCGACCCATTCATCTGTCTGTCCCGGGTCGATATCGGGAAGCTGGTGAGAGAACCCGTCGAAAATCATCGTGCCCATTCTTGCCTGATAAGGCCGAACATGTTTGATCCGGCGTCGCAACCCTCCCAAAAGTGCCACAACCGCCCCTCGCAGCAAGATGTACATGAGGATGATTCTCATTACTATTGCCGGGGATCCTTCGCTTTCCTCATGCCGGTTCATGACAGGCGTCTGTGAATGTTCATGTTGAAACGCCTTGACGGCTGCATATGTTTGCGATTACGAAGGCTCTTCAAGCGCACTCCGTGAGTGCGCGACATGAGAGCGTCGTATTTGGTGCGGGCAACTCCTGCATCGGTGCGCGCATGAACTGGGGCGGGGCAGCATGTCGAAGACTGGTACCAGCAGCGCAACTTCCGGAATATCTCGTCGATGGCTACGGCCGACGCGAACAAAGCGCTCGCGGCGGGCCCTCGCGCTTCTCGGAGCTTTAGCGTTGATCCCGCTGACAAGCGTCATCGGCGCGCAGCCGGCGGCGGCATCGCACGCCGGTCCGCTGACCGTGACGATCACGAAAGTGGTCAACCTTGGTGCCACCGGTATCGAGTCGAGCTTGCGCGGCGAGGCTGACTTGTACGCCGTGGTCGAGATCGGTGGCAGCACGTTTGACAGCAAGAACGTTCATGTAGACGACAAGAACAGCATCGAGCCGTTCTGGACCTTTTCGAAGAACTTCAACGCCGGTGATCCCGATTTCATAAATGTCGGGATCGAGATATGGGACCACGACGACTGCGATGGGCCGCGTTGCGTCTCGTCGAATCTCGTGGGTGGTAGCGACGATCAAGGCGATGTTTCTCCGAACGCCGGTGACAAGCGTTTGGACCTTGTTGTTGATCGCAACGCCGGCACATGGACCGGTGACACCACAAACACGTGCGCGCAAGGCGATGACACGAGCGATGGCGATCAACGTGTTCTGGTTTGCTTCGACATAACTACGAACTCCACCTCAGGTGACGCGGACGGCGATGGTTTGCTCGACGGATGGGAGACCCGCGGTTATGACGCTGACGGAAACGGCACGATCGATGTGAACCTGCCCGCCTTCGGGGCAAACCCCAACCACAAAGACCTCTTCCTTGAACTGGACTATGTCACCGGACAGACACCGGTGCGCGCCGACGTCCAGGCGATGAAGAACGCGTTCGCGGCCGCGCCACTGAGTGCCGGATCCAATGCCGCAAGTCTCACGAGTCCCGGCGGGAGTACTGGCACGAATGCGCCACCAAATCCTGATGGACTGCGCGGCATCAACCTCCATGTCGACACGGGAAATCTTGTCGACACAAGCGCTCGCGAGGGCCAGTCAGCCAACACCTGTAACGACGGTATCGACAACGGTGGCGACGGACTGATCGACGGTGCTGACAGCAACTGCAGGTTCGTCGACGCGAGCGTCGAGGACCCTGGTCCAGGTACCTGCACTGATGGCATTGACAACGATGCCGACGGCGTCGCAGACGTAAACGACCCCGACTGTCTGGTCGGTGACAACCTCGGTGGCGGCGGACCGATTACTGCGCCGGGCGCCTGCGGAGTGGACTCGAACTTCTACACAGCGAAGAACGCAGCGACAGGCTTCAATGCCAACCGGCGTTTGCTGTTCCGGTACGCCATCAGCGAGGCACAGGGTGCGGGATGTACACCCAGTGGTGGCCAGGGTGAGATCGGCGGGAATGACTTCACCGAGTTCAACCACGATGGCGGCACGATCATGCACGAGTTCGGCCACACGTTGAACCTTCATCACGGCGGGTTCCAGGACAACAACTGCAAGCCGAACTTCGTCAGTGGGATGAACTACGACAACCAGTTCGGTATCAACCGCAATGGTGGTGGAACGATCATCGACTACTCGCCTCCACGTCTGAATGTGAACGGATCAACGCGTGGTGCTGTTCCTCTGGGACCACTTGTCGAGAACAACCTCAACGACGGGACGATACTCGATGGCACGGACGCCAACAACCGCTTCGTGTTCGCCAACTCCAATGGCCAGAAGACTCAGAGTCCGCTGAACACGGGTGTGAACTGGAACGGAGGGGGAGACATAGATCCACCTCTCGAACTGAATCAGACCATAAACATCGACACCTCGGGCACAAACGGGCGGCCGTCTGCTTGCACGAACAGCGCAAGTAATTCAACATTGATCGGTTCGGACGACTGGTCAGTCATCTCGTTGCCGTTCCGCCAGTTCGGTGACGCGGCGGACAGTGCGAAGGCTCCCGAGACCGACCTCGTGCCGACCATCCAGGACCGTCAGCTCATGCAGCAGGAGATCAACACCACCGATGTCGGACTCACCATGACCGACACTCCCGACCCCGTTGCCGCCGGAACGCAGCTGACGTACAACCTCACGGCGACCAATAGAGGACCCAACCCCGCAAGTTCCGTGCAAATTGTCGACACGCTGCCTGCCGATGTCTCATTCGTGAGCGGTGGCCCTGGATGTACGGCAGCCGGCTCCACTGTCACGTGCAATATCCGCGAGATCCTTGCAGGCGGCGCGAAGTCCGTGCCGATCACCGTGGCGGTGCCGGCCAACCTCGTGTACGGCAACGGCGGTCCCAAGACAATTGTGAACAACGCGACCATTGACAATCTCGCCGGGCCGGATCCGAACACGGCCAACGACAGCGCGTCAGAGAGCACGCAGGTGATCGCGGTCGCG
>JBBSGY010000295.1:0-4268 GCA_038253645.1 Acidimicrobiales bacterium | reverse complement strand
TCTCCGAGGAGATCATTTACGAACACGAGGTTGCCGAGTGACTTCGACATCTTTTCACCGTCAAGGTTCACCATCCCAACGTGCATCCAGTGACGAACAAATTCTTCGCCTGTTGCAGCGAGGGATTGCACGGCTTCACACTCGTGGTGGGGAAAGATCAAATCTGTTCCGCCTCCGTGCAAGTCGATCGTCGTCCCCAACTCGCGTAATGCAAGCGCGGAACACTCGATATGCCAGCCCGGCCTGCCATCGCCCCACATTGAAGGCCATGAAGGCTCGTCCGCTTCCGACGGCTGCCACAACACGAAATCGAGCGGATCGCGCTTGTTCGGATCATCGATGTTGCCGCCCCGCTCGGCCGCGAACTCGAGCATTTCTGCTCGTGACAAGCCGCTCAGCGAGCCGAATTCCTTCATCGATGCTGCTTCGAAGTAAACAGCGTTGCCGGAGACGTATGCATGACCGCTGTCAATGACCATCCCGATGAAGCCGAGGACGTCGGGTATGGAGTCGGTTGCCCGCGGCTCGGAGAAAGACGGGAGCAGGTTGAGCGCCGTCATCGCAGAGTCGAAGTTCGACTTTTCCCGATCGCCGAGTTCTTTCCAATTGACGCCCAACGCGCGTGCCTTTTCGAACAACGGTTCGTCGATGTCTGTGACGTTTCTTACACACTGGGTTCGGTGTCCAAGATCGCGAAGGCGGCGCTGCAACACGTCGTAGAACAAATACGTCGCCGCATGGCCTAGGTGGGCCGCGTCATACGGCGTTATGCCACACGTATAAATCGTGACGAGCTCACCCGGCTCGAACGGAACAACTTCGCGACGCTTTGTGTCGAAGAGATGCATACTCAACCCTGTTCGGTGAGCCGAATCGATGCATGGCGATGTTCAAGGTGATCGACGTTGATGATCACGGCGGTAAAAGCTTCGACTACTGAAGCCACAGCCAGCGAACCCGCATGCACGGGGCGCAGTCCTTCGATCGACGCAACGAGCGCGCGTGTTTCGTTGAGCGCGTCCGCGTCGGTCGCACAGATCAACACGTCAGCGCTCAATGATCCATTCGGATCGCGCGCGACCTTGGCCGGAACGTGATTGAACGCCGCCGCGACCCGGCTCTGAGGCAACGCCGCCTGCAACAGCTCTGCCGATGACTGCCCACCAATAACGTCGGCAACCAATTCGCCGTTGACAGATTTCAACTTGTTGACCGGAGAGATCACGGTTTTGTTCACAAGCAGCGGAGCAAGTTCGCGAGCGACATCCACAAAATCAGATGCAGGCAAAGACATGATGACCAGATCTGCGCTCGCTGCGGATTCCAACGAATCGCCGCGCAAACATCCCGAGACAAGGCGTGCAGTCTGCGATCCAGTGGAAATTTGCCACACTTTCGTCAGTTCGGTCGCGACCTCACTCGCGCGTGGCGAATCGCGCGCACCAAGGGTTACAGCATGCCCGGCGTGTGCAATACGCACGCCGATGCCGCCCCCGAATGCACCCGCGCCACCGACAATCCCGACCTTCACAGTCCTAATTTTTCCATTCGCGGAGAGTTATTTCTCGGCAGCGAGGTGGCGGACTACGGCGTCGCCCAGGTCTCGGGTCGATCGGCGGTTCAATTCGGCCCCGGCCACAGCGCCCACAAACAGTGGCGCGAGGCTCGAGACGTTGCGCACGAGCCGGGCGGTGAGCTTGCGCTTCACGAGCTGGACAACGTGACTTGTTGTCCCCTTCCCAAGCGCTTTCGACAGTGCTTTTTGATCATCCAAATCCTCGACGTGCACGCCCCGGCGCTCAGACCATGACTGCAACATCGCCAGGCCACGCTGTTTCGGCGTGCCTTCGATCGGTTTGCCGTAGACCGCATGGATTTCGGCGACCATTCGCATCTCGATTGCGGCTACAACCAGCGTTTCGGCGACAATCTCGGCCGGGAGCATGATCCAGAAAGGCGGAGCGAGCTCGTTGACGCTCGCCAACGCTCCGGTCGCACCTCCGACAGCGGCACTGGCTCGAGAGGCCGAGCGGATGACCTGGGCCGCCAAGCTCGCCCCGGCAGCCCCGTCATGGGCGTTTTGAAGGGACTCGAAGTCTCTCACCGGGATACGAGGCGCAACGGCGAGCAGCAGGTCGGCAATGCCCTGGCCGCTCAGAGTTACGCCCTTGCGGCTGATTCGCATCGAGCGCCGTAGCGTGGAGGCCAGCTTCTTCAGCGTCTTCTTGTCGACCTTGCCCGAAGCAAGCTTGCCGAGCAGCTCGGTGATCTCCCGGCGCTCGGTTCCTGGTCTGTTCATCGTGCTGAAAGTAGCGCCCCGTGGAGTGCCGTTGCTGCGCGGACACCCCGAAGAGCACTTACCGCACCTCGAATCGGAACGCGACTGCCGGATCATTCACGAACTCGATGGACGCTATCGGGACGAACTTCAGAGTCGAACTTCAGCCACCTCGAGCCCTCGGGGCTTCATCAGCTCGCCCGGAAGTGTTTTTAACAAACCCCCGGTCACGAGGCAAAGGTCTCTAGGCTGCAGAATTTCCCTCAATGCAGCAGCGAGTTCTCGGCGCTCGACATACACGTCGCCATCGCGCCCGGAGTCGCGAAGCATCCCCAGAAGGGCAGCGCCGGCCATGTCCGGTCCAGGTCCGTTCAGATAGGGCTGAGTAAGCACGACTTGGTCGGCGCGCCGAAGAGCGTCGGCAAAAAGCTTGAGTCGGTGCGACCCCGACGCCCACTGCGAGTTGACGTACTTTCTGCCGGTTCCTACGACCACAATGCACCTTTCCCATCGCCCGCTGTCTTTGCCGTGCTGCGCGCTGGCGACGCTGGCGTCGACCTCTCCGGGAAGGTTGGCGTAGTCAAAGACGATTTCTGCACCGTTGTGCTTTCCGCACATCTGAAAACGGCCTTCGGGAGGTTGGAACGTCGCGAGCTGCCGAGCGCCGTCACTGAACTCAACTCCATACGCGCTTCCGATAACCAATGCTGCAGCAGCATTCACGGCAGCGTGAAGACCTGGCAGAGGGACCATTACGTTCTTTGCAACAATCTTGTTTTCCGTTCGGCTCAGGAGATCGAACGTCGTCGTCGTCGCTCCAAATCGAATGCCTGTCACATGCCAATCGGCGTCGGCGGATGTTCCGTACGTTATGAATTCGACGCCACTATCCACCGCCACTTTCATTGCGCCACGGTCATCGGCGCAGACCAACAGAAGACCATTTTTCGCATTCCTCAGGGCTTCCACCAACATCTCATGGAGGCCATCCGGCCCGCCGAAACGGTCAACATGATCCGGATATTCAGCGAAATTGGCTAGGACGAACGCATCCCATCTCGTCGCAAATATCGCGAGATCATCCTCGTGGGCTTCAACGACCAGAAAGGCAAGTTCTGGATCACTCGTAAGATGCCCCCCGAAGTCGCGCCCGGGAAAAGGTGCTCCAATGATGTACGACGGACTACCAACTGCTCCGAGCACAGTTGTTGTCATCGCCGCGATGGTCGATTTCCCACTGGTCCCGGTGACACCGACGCGGTATCGGTGTAGATCAGCTATTCCGCCTATCGCAGGCCCCCGTCCGACGACGCGAATGCGCCGTTTCGTCGCAGCTTGCACCAAGTAATGCGAATCCGGAGTGGCGCTGTTACAAATCACGGCGTCAAGACCGTCGGGCAGCCTCCCGTCCCACCGCGGCTCCACATTCATACCCTTGGCTATGAGAAAGTCCATTACCGGATTGACCACGGCCCAATTTTCAAGAGTGGTTATGGTGTGACCCAACTCGAGAAGGATGGACACAACCGGAGCGATACCGAGATTTCCCGGTTCAGTGACATAAAAGTGTTGCCGCTCACGCCCTCGCAAAAGCAGCGGAACACGATCACGCAAGTATAGGTGGAGCTCGTTGTTTGGTTGTTTGGGTGAGGCACCTTCCTACTTTCCTGCGGATAAACGTCGGCGGACATCGCATGTTCGGTCTCTGGAAGCCACGAACTACTCGGTCCTTGCGTTCGAGTATCACATCGGTAAGTCGTGTTCACGAAATCCAACGCTGTGAATGCGAACTTCCGGTTTTCCACCGACGGAGACGTCGCTTTGAACAACGTCACAGTCCAGTGGCGGTAGGTTCTGCCCACTATGGGGATCCTGCAAGGTAAACGACTGCTCATCACCGGTGTGCTGACCGACGACTCGCTGGCGTTCGGTGTTGCCCGTATCGCCCAAGAAGAGGGCGCCGAGATCATCCTTTCCGGCATGGGGCGCG
>JBBSGY010000294.1:0-4274 GCA_038253645.1 Acidimicrobiales bacterium | reverse complement strand
GTCGGAGAGCATGGTGATCGCCGATTTTTCCGGCTTTAATTGCTGTTCCATTTACCCTGTTCCATTCGACCACTGAAAGTACCGTCTGGCGCAGTGCAACGTGAGCCACTTTCCCTGACCACCTCCGATGGCCTGCAACTCGTGGGCGAACTTGCGATCCCATCTCGCCATCCAAATCGGGGCGACCCCGTTGCCGCGGCTGTCCTGACCCACCCGCATCCCCGTCATGGCGGAAATATGCGTTCCATGGTTCCAGGCGAGCTCATCCAGGCACTTCCCGCGCTGGGTGTAGTGACACTGCGGTTCAACTTCCGAGGAATGGGCGATTCGGAAGGCGAATTCAGTGACGGCGCCGGTGAGAAGCTCGACATAATCGCTGCCATCACCGCCCTGCACGAGGTCGCCGAAGGGCTTCCGCTGGCGGTGTGCGGATCTTCTTTCGGAGCCGACACGGCGCTGACAGTCATCGATCCACGCATTTCGGGCTGGTGCGCAATGGCACCCCCGCTGAGGGATTATCGCCTCGGCGAAATGGCACCTACCGGGATCGATCCACGTCCGAAGCTTCTGGTGATCGCCGAACGCGATCAGTACCGAAATCCTGACAGCGTCGGGAAAGTCACGAGCTCTTGGACGAACACCCAAGTCGAAGTGATCTCGGGCGCAGATCATTTTTTCATTGGGCGTATCGAGCGCGTAATCGCTGCCTGTTGTGCCTTCGTCGTTTCGCTCTAAGGAATGGTCTGCAGCGGACCCATGACGGCCTCAGCGATCGCGCCAGTGACTCAATGCCGAACGCGCATACGCACGCTGCGGGCATGCGCGTCGAGACCTTCAGCGTCGGCAATGGCTGCAACATGCGGCCCGATGCGCGCAAGCGTTACGTCATCAAGCGAAATGACGTGTTGATGACGTAAGAAATCGCGAACACCAAGCGCGCTTGCAAACCGTGCCGACTCGTAGACAGGCAGAACATGCGACGGCCCGGCCAAGTAGTCGCCAACAGATGCAGGTGCGCTGATGCCGGCGAATATTGCTCCGGCGTGGCGAACCAGGGGCACGAGCGCCTCCGGATCAACCGTCATGAGTTCGAGGTGCTCAGGAGCGATCGCGTTTGCGACATCCATTGCATGCTGTGGATCATTCACGATTACCGAATAACCCCCGTCAGCGAGTGTCGATTCGATCTCGGCCCGCCGTGGTGAACGGGCAACGATGCCGGCAATCAATTCGTCCACCTTGGCGGCGATGTCTTCAGACCAAGTGACGAGCCAAGCAAGACCATCTGGACCATGTTCTGCCTGTACGATAAGATCGATCGCGGCGAGTTCGGGCGGCGTCATTTCATCGGCGATAACGACGACTTCGGATGGTCCTGCGAACGACGAAGGCACACCGACCACACCGATACCGGCAACCTCGCGCTTGGCAGTCGCGACGTAAATGTTTCCCGGCCCGACAATTACGTCGACCGACGGAATGGACTCGGTTCCGAACGCCATCGCGGCGATCGCTTGCGCGCCACCAACGCGATATACCTCATCAACTTCGGCAAGCGCGGCCGCGGCAAGAACGGATTGCGGCACGTTCCCATCCGGTCCGGGTGGAACACACAAAATAACTTTTTCGACGCCGGCGACACGAGCTGGAATTGCCGTCATGAGCACCGAGGATGGATATTGCGCGAGGCCGCCGGGCACGTAGCAGCCGGCTCGCTCCACCGGACGCCACACATCACGCACTTCGACGCCGTCACGCTCATAATGCGATTCTGTGGGCTTGGTCGAACGATGAAACGCGAGGATCGACGCGCTGGCCTCCTCGAGCGCTTCGCGAAGCATCGGCGCGATGTCGCCAAGCGCCGCTTCGAGCTCCAACTGGGGCACTCGAATTTCGTCGATCTGCACCTTGTCGAACCGCTCGGTGAGGGCGCGCAGCGCGTTGTCCCCATTGGCTCGCACGTCGGCGATGATCTCTCGCACGGCCTCGGTCGGCGGCTCGGAAACGGGCTTGGGGCGCGGCAATTCCTTACGAAGCCGCTCAACTCGATCAGCGCCAGGAGGGTGAGAGTCTGTGTTTTCTCGCAAGTCCAGGCGGGTGAGCATGAGGCGTCACACTAGGAGAGGTATGAGTAATCACAAACCCGAACTTTCGTCCATCGGCTCCGCGCTGAGCGATCTCACGTCTCGTCTCGCCGTGCTAGCCGAGTCAATGTCCGAGAGCACGGGCAAAGACGACATCGCCCACGAACTCTTCGAAGTCGAGCGCCACCTGAAAGCCGGCCAGCGCCGCCTGGACGCCCTCACCCGGTAGGCCGCTGGCGGATTCCCGCCTTACCGCAGAACTGTGTGTAGCAAGCACCCTGCCAGGGCAACATCTACACACACTTCGAAAGATGGGGGCCTATTTGACCAGGCTGGAGGGGCAGAAATCGTTCAGCACGCAGTCCTCGCAGCGGGGTTTGCGGGCATCACAGACTCTCCGGCCGTGCAGGATGAGCTGGAGGCTGAGCATTCCCCAACTCGCAGGCGGCAGCATCGGCATCAATGCAAACTCGATACGCTCGGGATCCGTCTGATCGGTGAGGCCGAGGCGCCGGCTCAGGCGCTTGACATGCGTGTCGACGGGTAGCCCCGGCTCGTTGAACGCGACATTGCGGATGACGTTGGCCGTCTTACGACCGACGCCGGGCAGTTTTGTGAGTTCATCCCGATCGGATGGGACAACGCCTTCGAATTGCTCGAGCAGGGCCTGAGCCATCCCGATGATGCTTCGGGTCTTGTTCCGGAAAAAGCCGGTCGGCTTGATGAGCGCTTCAACCTCAGCAGGGTCCGCTCCAGCCAATGAAATAGCGTCCGGAAACTTTGCGAACAGTGCCGGCGTGGTCGCGTTGACCCGTTCGTCGGTGGTTTGGGCCGAGAGAATGGTCGCGACGAGCAGTTGAAAAGGTGTCCCGAAATCAAGCTCACAAAGTTGTTGCGCCGTGCCTGGATACTCCTTCGCCAGACGCGCCGAAGTCTCTTTGGCCCTTCCCGCTGGAGTTCGAGGCTTGCCCATCGGGTCGGACTATACGGTTGGTCAGTATCGTCTGTTCCCGTGCCCTATGACATCGAGACTTTCGAAAGTCTGTCTCGCGCACAGCAGAGCGAGATGTTCGAAACCTGGCCGGGTGCCGTCGAGACGTACCTGATCGAGGATCACGACACCTATGACCTCCACTTGCTCGCCAGACTCGACGAGCAACTGATCGGATGGGCGGCGGTGCGTTTTGCGCCCGCCCGTATGACCGCAGATGTATCCGTTGCCACCGGCAGGGGTTCGTTGAGCCACACCGCCTACATGGTCGACGCTCTTCGAGTCGTGAGCGACGGCGAAACAAGTATCGAATGGTGGACACGGGGCACGTCTGCAATCGCGGCGCGCCGCGTGGCCAACGTGAACGGACTTCCGCAATACCGGAAGATCATCCGAATGGAACGCGACGACGCGCTTGTCGAGCCTGAGATTCGCGTGCGTGCGTTTCGAGCCGACGACGCAGACGATGTAGTGCGCGTGAACAACGCTGCATTCTTTCACCATCCTGATCAGTTCGACATGACGGTTGAAAAGCTGCATCGCGAGCTCGCACGACGTCACGCCAGTCACCGCGACTTACTGCTCACGCACGTCAATAACGAGCTTGCCGGCTTCATTTGGACTCTTCCGCGCAGCGCGTCTCACGGTGAACTGCATGTGCTTGCGGTTGCGCCTGAGTTTCAGAGCCAGGGTCTGGGCGGTCAGTTAATCGACGCGGGCATCAAGCACCTTTCGAACAACTACAACATTCCCGGAGCCGTTCTTTACGTCGACGCGTCTGACAAAGCGGTAATTGCAATGTACAAACGCCATGGCTTCGCAGACGTTCACACTCCGCTTATCTCGTACCTGGTTTAAGGGCCTCCGAAAGCTAGCGGCAGTTTCCAAGGCTAAGTGGTCACCACCGTTAATTCGTGAGGGGGTTTATCCCCAGGCTGAACGTCCATGCTGTCGCTGAAGTCGACGAAATAGGCGTGATATCGACGGAACGGCGATGTTTGGGTATTTCGTCGACTTCAGCGCTGCTCAAACCCCCTCACGAATTAACGAAAATGGGTACTAAGGGCCTCCGAAGCTATGTACCAAGGAATGAGCCGATTGCGTAGGTGACAGCGGCGGCGGCTGAGGTCAATACTAGCTGGCGCAGCGCGCCGCGAATGGGCGAGCGACCGCTGAAGTTTGCAAGCGTTGCGCCAATG
>JBBSGY010000293.1:0-4279 GCA_038253645.1 Acidimicrobiales bacterium | reverse complement strand
GTGCGAAAATTTGATCGAAGCGGCAGTGCGCGCCCCGCGCGCCAACAACAAGAACCCCCCGAGAAACAAATCCACACGACTCAGGCGCACGAACGCGCGAAGTCGCCTCATCGGATCAGAAGCGGCGCATGATGCGTGCCGGATTCCCAACGGCAACGACGTTTGCGGGCAGGTCTTTTGTAACAACGGATGCCGCGCCGATGACTGAGTTTTCGCCAATAGTGACGCCCGGGCACACTGTTACACCGCCCCCGAGCCACACGTTGTCAGCTATCGAGATCGGCTCCGCGTATTCGAGCTTGTCGCGGCGGTGTTGTGGGTCAATCGGATGCGTTGCTGCGTAGAGCTGCACGTTGGGCCCGATCAGCACGTCTTCGCCGATGTCGATGCGAACGCGATCAAGTGCAGTGAGGCCAAAGTTCACTTCTGAACGGGCTCCGATGTGGATGTTCGAGCCAAAGTCGCAATAGAACGGCGGCCGGAGGATCGCGTCATCACCAAAATGACCTAGAAGTTCGCGGAGGATTCGTTCGCGTTTGTCTCCTTCGGTCTCCGATGTTGCATTGAACAGGGCCGAGAGCCGCGCTGCTCGCGTATAGAGCTTGACAATCGCCGGGTCAGAAGAGATGTAGAAGTCGCCTGCGAGCATACGCTCACGTTCGGATCGCTGGTCATCCATGGCGCCGAGCGTAGCGAGCTGCGTTGCACTACGCGAAGTTCACGGAGTGTTTATGCAGACTCCAGAAAACTGACCCTAACGATCGAACCCGGCGAGCTTGCCGGGCCACCAAGTCTTGTCGCCGAACCACACGAACAACGCCGGCACGAGTATTGTTCGAACGACGAACGTGTCGAGTAATACGCCAAATGCAACCGTGAAGCCGAGCTGCGTCACGTAGACGATCGGTTGAGTCGCGAGCAGCGCGAAGGTTGCGGCCAGAACGGCCCCGGCAGACGTAATCACGGTTCCGGTATGCGTGAGCGCGCTGAGCGTTGCAGTCCTCATGTCGGACGCCTCCGCCGCTTCACGGGTGCGCGCGGCGAGAAACACGTTGTAGTCGATGCCCAACGAAACCAGGAAGACAAAAGAGATAAGCACCAGCGAAGAGTCCTCTGCGGGGAAGTCAAAGAGGTAGCGCGATGCAAGGACGCCAACCCCAAGGGCAGCGGCGTACGAGATGAGCGTCGTTACGATTAAGACGACGGGCGCCGTGATCGCGCGCAGCATTAGTGAGAACACGGCGAACGCTGCAAGCAACATGACCGGAATTACAAGCATTCGGTCATGGCGGGCGGAGTCGTCGAGGTCCATGCGAGTTGCTGCACCTGAGCCGATCAATGCATCGGCGCCGGCCACTTTGTGAACTTCGGATCGCAGCGCGCGGATGTCGCCGTGTCCGGCTTTCGAGTCTGGGTCACTGTTGAGTTTGACAGCGAACTCGGTTTTTCCGTTGCGGTCAGTGCACTTACCGGGCGCATCTGGATTCGGAGCGCAATCGGGATGTGCACCGGGGTTTGATTCACCGATCTTGATCGCGACGTGTACGAGCGGGGTGGTGGCAAGAACCTGGCGGACGTCGTCGATGTGGCGAGTATTGGCTACCAGCAAGAGCGGCTCATTGCCATTTCGTGCAAACGATTGCTTCACCAATTTCTGACCCAGCACGGAATCCGGGCTTTCACGGAAACTATCGATCAACTTGAGATTGGTGTTGATCTGGGTGATGCCGGCACCGGCAATCAAAATGAGGAGCGCCGTTGTCGAGATAGCAATCGCGATGGGTCGATCGGCCACTCGTTGTCCGATGCGACTCCAGATTGAGGAACCTGTGGCCCGTACTCCGGCGCGAGGAATGAGTGGCCAAAAAGCGCGACGGCCGCAGGCCACCATCAAAGCGGGAAGCAGAGTCGCGCTTGCAATTGCTACAAACCCGATGCTCAAGGCGCCGACGACGGCGAGAGCCTGATTGGATCGCAAGTCGGACAGCAACAAAGACAACATCGCGCAGACAACTATCAGCGACGAGGCAAGAATTGTCGGTCCTGCTTTGCGCAGAGCTTTTGCCATCGCGATGTGGCGATCCGGCTCCCTGCGGAGTTCTTCTCGGTACCGCGAGAGCAACAGCAAGGCGTAGTCCGTACCAACGCCGAACGCGAGAACGGGAACGATGTTCGCACTTTGCCCATCGAGCGTGATGTGGTGATGCGTGGTGAGGTTGTAGATGAACCAACTGGCGAAGCCGTCGCCGAACGCAACTACGAGCAAGGGTAATAGCCACAGAATTGGACTGCGATATGTGACAAGTAAAACAAGCGCTACAACGAGCAGAGTGCCGAAGAGGAGCGGTGCATTGATGCTCTTGGAAATCCGCTTCGTGTCCGCTTCGAATGCGCCCGGGCCTGTGACCTTTACGTCGTAACCGGACAGATGATCGCGTGATGCAATTTCGCGGATGCCGGCGATTGCCGCGACTTCGGCATTCGCGTATGTCACACCGTCCCTGGCGATAGCGAGATCGGGGATCGATAGCGTGATCAATGCGGACGAACCGCTCGGTGAGAATGCAACCGGCTGTGGATCGACTGCTTGTGGGTACCGGTCAAGCAACCGCTGACGCACGTCGGCGATCCGTCGTTGATCGTCGTTGCTAATTTTCCCGCCGCTCTTTACGAAGATCGCCGAAATGTCGAAGGTTTGTGCAGACGACAGGGAGCTTTGCGCCTCGACGAGTTTGCTCGATTCCGCCGAACGCGGAAGAAACGAGTTTTGCGAATCCGTGCTCACGTCGTTGAGCTTGCCTGCGGTGGGTAGCGTCACAATCGCGATGAGCAGCCATACGGCAATGACGGCCCACTTCGAGCGCCGGCCGGCAGGAGCCAGTAAAAGTTTGCTTATCGAGGTGGACATTCAACCCAGAGGGTACCGAATCCGCCTGCCACCCGCCGTGGATGCGCTCAAATAGCCCGGCGCCCGGTGCGCGGACTACGCACCCGCCACCGCCCCACCGCCACCGCCGTTGTGTGCACCCAGCTCCCTTTTCGGGACCTACCTGCACACAACCAGCCGGGACAGCTCCCGTTGTGTGCACCCAGCTCCCTTCTCGGGACCCACGTGCACACAACGACGGGGGTCCTGGTCCACCGAGGGGAGCGATGGCGGCGCAGCTACGGCGACTCGACGTGGTCGGCGCTCGATTCGCGCCGGCCGACGACTACGTGGCGAATTACGAACGTTGCGACGACGACGCCAAGGACAATGAAACTTCCGCGGCCGATCATTTGCTCGATGCGGTGATATGCGTTGCCGGCGAAATATCCCAAAAATGTGAATGAGGTTGCCCACGCGATGCCGCCGATCACATTCCACTTCAGAAAAACTGGATATGGAAGACGTGCCGCGCCTGCGGCGGCAGGCACGAGCGCGCGTAGGAGTGCTGTGTAGCGGCCGAAGAAGACCGCAGCCCCGCCGCGCTTGCGCAGAAATGCATCAGCGCGGTGCCACCGATTTTCGCCTACAACGCGCCCGAGACGCGTGGCTTTCATGCGAGGACCGTAGCGGTGGCCTACCCAATATCCGATCGAGTCACCGATGGTTGCCCCGAGAATTGCAAAGAGCGTCGCAAGCACAAGCGATATGCGGTGTTGGTAAGCCATGACCCCGCCGAGGACCACAACCGTCTCGCCCGGAATCACAAAACCGACAAAGATCGACGCCTCGGCTGCGGGCACGAGAAAAATGAGAAAGTACGCAAGCGGCGCTGGAACGGAGTTCACAAATCGGTCCACCACATCAGAGAGCACGCCGTGCAACCTACGCGAGCCGGCTTGTGGATTGCACGTGGTCGAGTTTAAGGTTCCGCTTCCTCTCGCAAATATGAAAGACCGCCGGATGAATCTGGAACAAATCTCGAGAATCGTCGGTGTTGACAACGTGCTGACCGACCCAACCGAGCGTGCTCCATTCGAACGTGACTGGACAGGGCGCTTTATCGGCTCATCCCCGGCGGTCGTGCTGCCTGCCACGACAGGCGAGGTTTCGGCCGTTCTCCAGCTTTGTAATCAAAAACGCGTTGCCATTGTTCCTCAAGGTGGAAACACAGGCCATGTGGGCGGCTCCGTTCCCTTGCATAAGGAAATCGTTTTGAGCACGCGCCGCTTGAACGTCATCTCCGCGATCAATACCGACGTGCCATCGATCACGGTCGGCGCCGGAGTGACCCTCGGCAATGTGCTCGGCGCTGCGCGAGTACAGAACTTGGGTTTCGGCGTGGACTTGCAT
>JBBSGY010000292.1:0-4284 GCA_038253645.1 Acidimicrobiales bacterium | reverse complement strand
CCGATTCGGCAGTCCAGGCGGCGACCGAGATGCTGCAGTCTCACTCCCTCAACTTGAACAACGGTCATGAGAACGGCGTGACGCAGGTCGCACACAGTGCAAACCGATAGGTGGGCACTCCACTGGCTTCAACCAATTTGGTTGCTGTAGTAGCCCATTCGAATCAGCGCGGGATGCAAACGCAAGTGCATATCTGTGCGACTGGCGACAAGATCAAGACCGGTGAAATCAATTTCCGAACGAACGTCTGCGTACGAAGACAGTTCAGCGCCCAGCTTCTCTTTCACGCCTATTGCGACTTGACCGAGAAGTTCATGAACTCGCCGGGACTGGAAAACAGTCCGCCTCCCTTCTTTACCGCAATGTCTCTTAACGCACCCGGAGCATCGTCTCCGACGGCGTAAAAGATGTGAGAGGCGAGCGCCGCGGACAAGTCGCCCCAATCGTCTCCGGCTGCGACGACGAGCGCGCCGGCCTGTATGAATCGTCTGTTGTTCAAGCCCTTGTTGAGCAACCAGCCGTTGATTCGATAAGGCCAGTCGAATCGAACACCGCCTGAGCCTTCACTCATCGCGAACCCGTGGAACGGCTTCGACCCGGGCGCGTTCTGTTTTAGAAGCGTCTTGACAAGTTTGTTCAGGTGCTCGCGAGCCGTTGTGTTTCCAGGAGGAAGTTTGGCCTTCGCTTGCGCGGCACTGATTACGATGCCCGTCGGAAGCAACTCGACGTAAAACGTCGGTGTCCCGTAAGTACTCCGGTCGTACGCCTTGCTCGGATAGAAAGCTAAGTCGGTATTGGAAGAGCGCGCCGCAGCCATCACCTGTTTCCACAGATTTTTCAAGGCGGCGTCCTTTGCCGCTTCGTTGACCTCTCGATGTTGCAGCAACTGGCCTCGATAAGAAACCTGCGCGCCATTCGAACAGAACAGTCCTATGCCGCGACCTACGTCTCCCGGAAAGTGGTCCATCGGCCTGGCCGACGACCAATTAACTTCGACGCAGGGCAGCTGCGAAAGGGCGTGGAACGCCCGCGAAGCCTCGAAAGTGATTTCGAGCCAATCATGTCGTACAGGAATAGCGTCAACGATCGTCTTGTCGACATCGAGCATGAAAACGACTGGTCGGCCGCGTCTGATTGCGCCGGCGATCACGGCAATAAGGCGCTTTTCGACTGGCGTGTGTTGCAACGGCTTCGCCATCATCATCGCCATTCCGCCACCAACGTGTTTGCACATCCGATCGCCTCATCGAGTGGGCAATGATCGGCAAGACGAACGCAGTACACGCAACCAATATCGGATCCACCAGGCTCGTTTCTAAATCGCTACTAATCCGGCACATCAATCTTGAACTCACCGGAGGAACCAGCTCGCAGTTGCCGCGATGCTGGTGGGCTCGGAGCTCTTCTGGTTGTGAGCGCCGGTGGCACACGGGGACGGAGGCACGCAGGAAACTTGCCCGTCCGCTAGCCACGAGCGTTAACGGACATCCATTTACGACGCATCCACAACAGAGCCCGCCCTGCCGACTTCACCACTTGACCGTCGAGTCGCTGTTCCACTTCGTTGATCGCCGCTTTCCACACACCGTCACTGTATGTCGGGTACGCGTGCATGCTCCCGACAAGTGCACTTGCTTTTATCCCTTGACGTTTGGCAAGTACGAGTTCGGCCAATGATTCTCCAGCGCGTGGACCGACGATTGTCGCTCCCGCGATGTGACCTTTGTCATCAAAGATCAATCGCGTGAACCCGTTTTGATTTACCTCGGCGACGGCTCGGTCCACCTCGTCGTGCAATACGGTTTGCAAGCGCCAACCACGATCGAGCGCTTCCTGAATACCAACACCGAATGAGGCGATTTCGGGTTGTGTGAATGTTACGCGAGGAACAACATCGCGCCGTACGGTGCGCCTCAAGCCAAGAACGGCATTGCTTGCCGCAATGCTGCCATGCACTCCGGCTGTATGGGTGAACTGCGGGTGCCCCGTCAGGTCACCGGCGGCACTAATGCGCCGATTTGTCGTTCGCAGTCGTGCATCGACTTTCACGAATCCTCGTTCGTCGGTCTCGACTCCGGCCTGCGTGAGCCCGAGGTCGTCCGTTCGTGGGCGGCGGCCCACAGCAACAAGGATGAGATCGAAGCCCACTGTTGATCCATCACCAAGTGTGGCTATCTCCCCGGCACTCTCTTGTCTCACCTCGCTCAGCGATACACCAGTGCGAATGTCGACGCCATCATCAACCAGCGCCGCGGTAACAGCTTCGGCGCCGTCCTCGTCTTCGTTGACCAAGAGACGCTGCTCTGCTTCGACGATCGTAACGCGCGAGCCCAACCGCGAGAATGCTTGGCCGAGTTCGCACCCGATGGAACCGCCACCGAGAACCAGCAACCGACCCGGCAATTCATCAATATCAAATATCGACTCATTGGTGCACATGTTTGCGGTGGAAAGACCGGCGATCGGCGGCACTACCGGAGCAGCGCCGGTCGCAAGGATTGCCTGGCGAAATCGAACCTTCGAGCCATTGACAACCGCTGTGTCGCTCCCGGCAAATCGCGCTTCGCCCCGATACACCGAGGCGCCGGCTTCGCGGAGCGAGGCCGGCGAATCCACGGGCTCGATCGTCGCAATCGAAGACTGAACGTGTTGCATCACCTCGGCGAAATCAACTCGTATTTCCTCTACGTGCACGCCAAAACGAGTGGCACGACGCGCGTCGGTTGCAGCGTGCGCTGCGCTCAGCAACGATTTGCTCGGCACACAACCAGTCCAAAGACAATCGCCACCAGTGCGTTGGCATTCAACCAATAATACCGATGCACCGAGCCTGGCAGCTGTCTTGGCCGCGACGATTCCCGCTGTCCCACCACCAATGACCATCAAGTCCCAGACATCCCCATCGGGCGCCGCGAGGCTGTCACTCTCCCAATGTGAACCTTTTCGACCGGGACCAAGGTGGTGTAGTTCTTCGACGTTGGGCACTCTTAACCTCACTTTGACGTCACAAGTCCACACCAACACGCACGACACCGGTGCCGGGTTGTCGGTTCAACAAGCAATTTTCTCAGGTTGTGAATATCATCAAATCTGATATGGCGAAGGATCGATACTTCCAGGGAAGTACCACGATGCACCGTCTCGTAAACGAATTCGATTGGGCATCCACTCCTATAGGGCCCATCGAAAAATGGCCCGAAAGCTTGAAAACTTTGAGCAGGGCGATTCTCTCGTCTCGATACCCAATGTGCATCATCTGGGGGCCAAAATTCATACCGATCTATAACGACTTCTACTTCCCTCTTGTCGGCGAAAAACACCCATCGCTTTTGGGCAATCCCTTTGATGAGATTTCGAGCGACGCGTGGCCCGTCGTGGGATCACTAATCGAGTCGGTGCTCGAAACCGGCGAGTCCGTGAGTTTTCCGGACTTTCAAATCCCCTTGGAGCGCAAAGGTTTTCTGGAAGAGACCTACTTTTCGATGTCCTTGAGTGCTGCTCCCGACGATGCCGGCAGAGTCGGTGGCGTTTTCGCAATCGGCAACGACATAACAGATCAGATCATCGGCATTCGTCGGCTCGAGCTGTTGACGCAACTTTCGATCAAGTCTGAAGCCATTCACTCTATCGGCGAGATGTGTGTTGGTCTTTGTGATTCGATCATGCAACATTGTCTCGACGTTCCCTTCGTTTCTCTGTTTCTCAAAGACGAGAGCGGCCTCCAACATGTCGGCGGCAACAGCACACACCCGCTCCAAGATCACACGGCATGGCCGACAGACCGCGTGCTAACCGAAAATGTCTCGGTTGTTTATGACGTTGGAAGCCTCGGCCTGACTGGCGGCCCCTGGGCAAACACAGTTCAACAAGCCGTCGTCGCTCCGATCAGATCGAACAGCACAAACGCGCTTATCGGAGTGATGATTTTGGGAGTAAGCCCGAATCATGAGCTTGATGAAAAATGCCGATCATTTGTTGACACAATCGTCCGCCAGGTTGCTGTTGCGTTGAGCAACGCCGACGCATATCAACGCGAGCGCGAGCGCGTTGCTGCACTCGAACAATTAGACCGCGTGAAGACCGCGTTCTTCAGCAATATGAGCCACGAGATGCGCACGCCGATGAACGCAATCGTCGGCGGTTCTTCGCTCATGCTCGACACTGAGCTCAATACCGAACAACGCGGTCTCGCCGAAATGGTGCAATCAAGCGCGGAGAGTCTCATTACGATCATCAACGAAGTCCTCGATTACTCAAAGCTCGAAGCCGGTAAGTTCGAGTTTG
>JBBSGY010000291.1:0-4314 GCA_038253645.1 Acidimicrobiales bacterium | reverse complement strand
TCCTTGAAGTACATGACTTCTTTGTCGCCGTTTTGATAGGTGACTTCGATGAATCGGTTGTCTTCACCGGTGTCGTACATGTTGTCGACGGTCTTCTCGATCATTGCCTGGATGGCCTTGTTGCGGTCACCCTTGCCGAGCCTTTTGATCTCACCCTCGTCGACCGGAAGTGTGTCGGTTATATAGCGGTTGAAGATGGCTTCGGCCGCACCGGCGTCGGGACGTTCGATCTTGATCTTTACGTCGAGACGGCCCGGGCGCAGGATCGCAGGATCAATCAGGTCTTCCCGGTTCGATGCACCGATGACGATGACGTTCTTCAGTTGTTCGACACCGTCGATTTCCGCAAGCAGCTGCGGAACGATTGTTGATTCCATGTCAGAGCTGATGCCCGTACCGCGGGTGCGAAACAGCGAATCCATCTCGTCGAAGAAGACAATGACGGGCATGCCGTCTTCGCTCTTCTCGCGCGCACGCTGGAAGACGAGCCGGATCTGGCGCTCGGTCTCGCCGACGTACTTGTTGAGCAGCTCCGGGCCCTTGATGTTGATGAAATAGGCTTTTGCCGCCTTATCTCCGCCACTCCGTTCGCGCACTTTTTTCGCAAGCGAGTTGGCAACGGCCTTTGCAATCAGCGTCTTGCCACAACCTGGAGGGCCGTAAAGGAGGATTCCCTTCGGAGCCGGCAGCTCGTACTCGAGGAACAGATCCTTATGTAGAAATGGAAGCTCGACAGCGTCGGTGATGAGCTCGATTTGCGAGTCGAGACCACCGACGTCGTCATACGAGATGTCGGGGACCTCTTCGAGAAGGAGCTCCTCGACTTCAGGACGTGGCAGCTTCTCGAGGAGGAGTCCGGTACGCGCGTCCATTAGCAAGGTGTCGCCGCTGCGCAGTTTCACGCCTTGAAGGTCAGCGGCAAGTTCGACAACGCGCTCTTCATCAGCGCGCCCGACGATCATTGCGCGCTTGCCGTCGTCGAGAAGTTCCTTCAAAGAAACGACTTCACCCGAACGCTCTCCCGCTCGCGCGAGAACGACGTTGAGCGATTCGTTGAGTGCAACCTCGTCGCCGCGCTTGAGATCTTCCGGATTCAGCTCAGGGTGTAGCGCGACGCGCATTTTCCGGCCGCCGCTGAAAACATCAATTGTGCCGTCGTCATTGTGATCGAGAAAGGTGCCGTAGGCAGATGGTGGTTGAGTGAGTTTGTCGACTTCGTCGCGAAGCGCGGCAATGTGCTCGCGTGCCTCTCGCAAGGTGTAGGTGAGCTTCTCGTTTTGCGAGACGGCCTGCGCGAGTTGCCCCTTGGATTCGAGCAACTTCTCTTCGAGCGTACGAACACGCTTGGGCGCGTCTTGAACGCGGCGGCGAAGGTTGTTGACTTCTTCCTCGAGATCATGGGCTTGCCGGCGCAACTCGGATGCCTCTTGCTCAGCTGCTGCCAGACGCACTGAATCAGAGTTGGATTCGGCCAAGTGACTCACCCCCACCAGTTCTCGGGCGTCGCCCGGGCGGGCGCCGCGTTGCGGCAACATAACACCCGCCCGGTGAAAGCGGCGGGTGTATCTCCAGGGCAACTCGGTTGCATCTGTAACGGAATGAGGCCCGATATAGTCGAATCTATGGCTATGAAGGTGTGGATCGACCAAGACCTGTGCACAGGTGACGGACTTTGCGAAGAGATCGCTCCGTCTGTATTCACGCTTCTTGACGACGGTCTCGCCTACGTGAAAGAGGGCGAGAAGGTTTTCAGCGACCCAGGTGGCTCAGCCGGGCTGGCCGCGGTTGCTCCGGACATGGAAGACGCGACCATCGAAGCCGCCGAGGAATGTCCGGGTGAATGTATCTTCATCGAAAAAGACGACGCGTAAGCTCTTTTACGGCTCTCTCACCGCGTCGAGGCGCGGAATTAGTTTCTCCACCTGCTCTTTTGTTCGAGCTATGCGGCCGTCGAGTTCTTCAACGATCTCAATTGCACGTTGAAACCGTCCGCTGAGCGTGTCGATGTTGACTGATCCACGGTCGAGTTCCGCCACGAGACGGTCGAGTTCTTCGATCGCCGCTTCGTAGGACATCTCAGCCGGTTCAACTGCGCCTTCGCTCATTTCGTCTCCCGATCATTGACCACAGAATGAACTTTCCCACGCGCGAACTCCGTGACGATGACGTCGCCGCTGCGAAGATCCCCAGAGTCGGTTATGAGACGCCCACCAGCGTTGTGGGTGAGCGAGAAGCCTCGCTGCAATGGACGCTTGGGGTCGAGCGAGCCAAGGTGACGCCGGAGGTACTCGATGCGGGTTGCCTGCTTTTCTCGTGACCGAGCCAGCGCGCTCGTGAGTTCGATCGATTTTGCAACAAGATTCACCCGTTCGAATTCCGGAAATGCGCCGGCTCCGTCGACAATTCTCGAACTGAAGGTCGCAAGAGCTGTCGATGCAGCGTCGATGTGTCTTGTCGCGCAACGGGCCACGCTCGCCGAACCGTGGTCCAAGCGGTTTTGTGCAGTCTCTACGGCGCGAGTAGCGACTGTGTGCAGACGTACAGCCGTATTATCGAGGCGTTGCTCGAATTCACGGACGGCCGTGACGAGCGCGTGTCCGCATTCGGTGGGGGTGACGAGGCTTCGCTGAGCAACATCGTCTGCAACCGAATGGTCGCCGGTGTGGCCAATACCCGTCCATATGGGAATCGGTGACGCAGCGATCGCACGCGCAACGGGTTCTTTGTCGAACGCGTCGAGCTCACCGCCGCCACCCCTCACAATTGCGATCACGTCGACTCGGCTCTGGTGCAGTTGCTCGATCGCACGCGCCAGAGCGTTCGGTGCAGCAGGACCTTGCACGGGCGAATGAACCATTTGAACTTCGAACGCATAGCGAGAGCGCTCGAATTGGCCGAGAAAGTCATTGCAGCCCTCGCTCCCTTCACTTGTCACCAATCCGATACGCAGAGGCACCAGCGGCGTCGGCAAGTTTTTGTTTGCGTCGATTAAGCCCTCTTTTGCGAGTGCTTCATAGAGCTTGCGCTTTTCGGCTGCTTGATTGCCAAGAAGCGCTTCGACATCGAGCGCAATGAGCTCGATCATCAAGCGGCCGTTCTTTGAGAGCGTGACGTTGCCCGACACGCGGATCTGCATGCCGGCCGCGAGCGTGATGCCGGCTTGGGCCAATTGCGCACGCAGAACGGCCGCGCGCTTTGCCCACGCGGAAACGTCAAGGGACGTGTCGCTGCCGTCTGCGTAGTCACCCGGTTCGACAAGCGTGATGTAGAGGTTGCCGCGGTGCTCGCGCAGTGACTTGACTTCGCCCGTCACCCAGACGGGACCGCGAAACTCACGGGCGAGCGCGTTTTTAGCCTTGCGCTGGAGCTGACCAACGCTGAGCGCCTCTGTTTCCACAACGCTCAAGTCAAGCAGCAGCGGAGCGCAGGGGCGTCGCTATCTTGAACGAAGCGCGAACTTTTTCCGCTTGCTCAGGCGTGAAGTCGTTTGTAACGATAACGCCCTCGACCATGTCTGCCAGGACGATCTCTGCCGGTCGTTTGTAGATGCGTACCGAAACCAAAGCCGTGCCATCGGTGAAGCGGCGGACTGTTCGGTCGCGTTTGCAGTCACGTGGTGGCGTGCGAAAAGAAGGGCTGTTGAGCCCGTTTACCCTGCAAGCAAGGGCGATTGTGTGAGCCATTTCGCAGAACTCATGTGTTGATGCCATGCACCCATCTTGTCGAGGGGGTGAGACACTCATTTCAGAACGGGGGCGTGGCCGTCGTGTGCAGCTGAGTCCGCACCGCGGAGCTGAGTGCACACAACGGCGAGGCTGCGGGCGGATCAGGAGCTTATGGGTTTGCCCATACCAAGGAAATTGTGGCCGTCGTCGAACTGGAACATCGTTCCGTCACCGCCGTCGATCTTCTTCCGCACGTCGAGGGGCACCCGGCTGTAGTACTCGTCCAACACCTTTTTTGTGTCTTGATTCGATTTCAAGATTGGCGAGCAAGGCGCCCATTCGACATTGGTTTTGTTGATCGTGCCGTTGTAGCTCGATTGTGGATCTGCAGTTTTCCCAGCAGCCAGCGCCGCGTTTACAGCGATATCTATGCACCGGTCGAGAAGTGGTCTTTCGGCAAGTGTTGTCGTTGACGCTTTGCTTGGCGCCGGGGACGGCGCAGACGCATCGCTGCTACGTAAACCAAGCGTAAGTTCCCTGCACTGGCTCGCGACGAAACAGACCTCTCTTGAGGCCAGAGTCGTAGTCGATTTGAATTGTTGTCAGCGTGAAATGTTGTGCAACTGGTCTGTAATGAGTTACGTCAGCT
>JBBSGY010000290.1:0-4315 GCA_038253645.1 Acidimicrobiales bacterium | reverse complement strand
GGCGCGCTAACCGCCCAGCTCGCTGTCACCGGGGCGCGAGTGATCGCGTTCGAACTTCACCCTGAGCGCGTTGTGCATCTGCGGCGACGCTTCGAGGCACAACCGCGCGTGAAGGTCGTTCGAGGTGACGTATCTGACTTGTGGTTGCCGGGCAGGCCGTTTCACGTAGTCGCGAATCCACCGTTTGCGGCTACCACTGCGTTACTCAAACGGTTACTGAGTCCCGCGTCCGTGCTCGTGTCAGCGCACCTGGTGTTACAACGCGGTGCCGCGCGCCGGTTTGCGCAGAGTGGGCGGGATGCGCGATTCGAGTTTCGCGTCGAGCGCATGCTGCCGCGCTCGGCCTTTGTCCCGTCGCCGAAGGTCGATACTGCGGTGCTATCGATTCGCCGCCGGGCGTGAGGTTGAGGGTGAGGGTGAGGGTGAGGGTTCCGCAAAGTGGGGAAAACGAACCCTGGCTCCCAGGCTCCCAGCCGAATGTTCGAGACGAGGCGGAGGAGTCTGAGCTGCGACTGCAACCTACCCGCCGGCGTTTCGGTAGCCGGTTGATCGTGTCAGGCTGTCGCCGTGCCGGGGATCCGTTATTTGTCGGAAGGAGCGCTAGAGCGCAATGACGTTCGACAATATGACGAGCTGGTAGAGGCGTGGTGGGACTCGACCGGCTCGTTAGCAATGCTGAGTTGGATCGCCGAGGCTCGCGGTGCGCTCATCCCACCGGCCGGCGGAGAGGGCGCGGTTCTCGTCGACCTTGGTTGCGGCGGTGGGCTGACGGCGCCTCATATCGCTCGCAAGAACTACCGCCACGTTGGAGTCGACTTGACGATGTCAGCGTTGCGGAAGGCTCTCGACCACGGCGTGTCAACGGTGAACGCGGACGTGTTCGCAGTTCCGCTGCGGAACGGCTGTGCCGACGTGGTGTGCGCGGGCGAAATTCTTGAGCACGTGCAACAACCCGAGCGGGTTGTTGCAGAGATATGCAGACTGTTGACTCCCGGCGGCATGGTCGTGCTCGATACAATAGCGAACACGGCAATCGCACGTTTCCTGTCGGTAACGGTCGCGGAACGTATTCGGGGCGGTGCGCCACGCGGCATTCATGATCCGAGTCTGTTCATTGATCGACGTTCGCTGGTAGCTGCATTCGCAAGCCACGGCGTCGAACTGCATTTGCGAGGACTGCGCCCGTCAATCCTGTCGTGGCTCGCCTGGCGATTGGGCCGCCGGGCGAAGGGGCGCATGCTTGTAACCCGTTCAACCGCCGTTTTGTTTCAAGCTTGGGGTGTGAAGAGGCCATGACCTTTGTAACGACGGTGCCGCGGCTGGGCAATGCCCAAGAAGCCCTGGAGGCAGCACAACGTCTGGTGCCGCGCCTTGCCGGCCGAGCTGCAGAACACGATCGGGAGGGCCTGTTTCCGAAGGCCGACTTTGACGATCTTCGTACAGCAGGTTTGCTCGGTCTCATGGTCCCCGGGCGCCTCGGCGGGGCGGATGCAGGTTTCGCCGATTACGTCGAAGTCGCGATGGCACTCGCAAAAGGCAATGGCGCGACCGCGCTCATATACAACATGCATACATCGATAACCGGTGCGCTTGCACAAGCATCCGATGAGCTTGCGCGAATGCTGGGTGCATCGGAGTCCTTCTTCGCGTCTCGCGACCGAGCACTCGAGTCCGCTTTACGCGGTGCCTTCTTTGCGGTTGCGATGAGTGAGCGTGGCGCGGGCTCGCGTCTGTCGGCGTTTACGACGTCATACGTTCCGGTCAGCAATGGTTTTCACATTCGTGGTTCCAAGACCTTCGTTTCCGGTGCGGGCTTTGCCGACGCCTATCTCGTTGCCGCCAAGGCGGAAAACGGCGACGTCTCACAATTTCTCGTTCCTTCCGGCGCCGGACTGAGTGTTGAGGAAACATGGGACTCGATGGGCATGCGCGCCACCGGAAGCCATGATCTCCATCTCGACGTGGTCGTCGGCGCGGATGCTCTCCTTGGCGGAATGGAGGGTCTTGCGGTCTCGCTTGCGCAAACGATGCCGCAGTGGCTCGTCGCGAGTTACGCGGCCGTCTATGTCGGTGTCGCGGAATCTGCAATCGATGCTGCCGCTGCTCATGTCAGAGAACGCGGACTCGTCGACCTGCCTGCAGTCCGCGCTCGCATCGGCAGGGCTGATGCCGCTGCCAACGCGGCAAAACTGACCATTCGAGAAGCCGCACGTCGCATTGACAATGCTCCCGGCGAGGCCGAGACGAATCAATGGGTGTATCGAGCGAAGCTGCTGGCCGGTCAGACTGCAATTGACGTCGCAGCGTCAATGCTGGAGGTCGCCGGTACATCGGCAACAAGGCGCGGGCATCCGCTCGAAAGAATCTTTCGCGACGCTCGCTGTGGAGCCCTGCACCCGGCGACGTCTGCGGTTTGTGAGGACTGGCTCGGAACGGCTGCGCTCGGCGCGAGCCCTGACCTCGATACCAGCGTGCCTCGATGGTGAGCGCCGTAATAACCGGATCGGGCCAATCGTTTCCCCCCGCAGTGTTGCAACAAGAACTGTGGGAACAATTCTTCGCCCGGCACTACAACAACAGCGCAATCGCGAAGCGGTTATTCGCGTCGGCTGGCACAAACCAACGTCACGCTGTGGCGAATCCGATTTTCGACGACGTGTCGACGTGGGCAACCGAGGCACGCATGCAGCGTTATTCTCTGGAGGCGTTGCCGCTGGCGCGAAACGCCGTTACGCAGGCTCTCGCAGCTTCCTCGATAGAGCCGAATGACGTTGGCATGTTCGTGCTGGCTTCATGCACTGGATACGCGACACCTGGTCTTGACACATTCGTCCCACGCGACACAGGCATGCGCGATTCTGTTCAACGACTCGTAGTCGGCCATATGGGTTGTTACGCGGCTGTGCCCGGTTTGAGTGCAGTGGCCGATTATGTAACGGCCCATCAGAAGCCCGCAGTCCTCCTGTGCGTTGAGCTTGCGAGTCTCCACGTTCAACCTCCTACCAATGACGTCGAACAGATGCTCGTGCACGCGCTGTTCAGCGACGGAGCGTCTGCGGTGGTCGTCGAGCCGGGCGAAGCAATCGGACTGGTGGTAGTCGATGTCGCGACAAAGACCGACGTCGATGAGGCGAAGTTGATGACGTGGAATGTCACTGACCTGGGCTTCAAAATGGGTCTGTCGCAAAAGGTGCCCGATGTTCTCGAGCGCCACATCCGTCCCCTCGTCGACGAGTTGCTGGCCCGTCATTACATCACCATCGATGATGTTGCCGGTTGGGCTTTGCACCCGGGTGGTCCACGAATCCTCGACGTGGGCTCCGAGGCTCTGCAGCTGAAGCCCGAGCAACTTGGCGAATCTCGTTCGGTACTTGCCGAGCACGGCAACTGTTCATCGGCGACTTTGTTGGTTGTTCTCGATGAGATTCGCCGTCGGCGTCAGTTGGAGCGCGGTCAGTATGTTGTTGCCATCGCGTTCGGCCCGGGGCTTACGCTTTACGCGACGCTGCTACGCCAGCAATAGCCCGATTGCAAAGGCGCAGCCACAGAGAAAGAACATCGCGACTGCCGCAAGAGTGGTGATCGAATGGCGGTGAGAACGTGCCGCAGTGAGCATCACGACGCCAATTCCGAGTGCGCCGATGAATCCGATTGCCGTGATCTTTGGCAACCAGCCAAACCAATAGATGAGTGTTCCGAGCGCCAACGCTGAATACACGCAAGTACGCATGATCCCCACTGTTCGACGCTCACCGACGCGGACGGCGAGTACGCGCTTGCCGGCAAGAGCATCGGTCTCCGCGTCCGGGAGCTCGAACGCGAGCAGCATCGCGAATTGCAAGAATACGAGGGTTGCAATCATGCACGAGAGGAGACCTGTGAATTGTCCGGATTGTGAAAGCGCCCCTGAAGCGGGAACCAACCCGGCAACCGTGAGTGCTGTCGCGAGTTCGCCGAATCCGGTGTTCAGAAGGCGAATAGGCGGCATTGAATAGGCCCATGAAACTACGAGCGATACAACGCCGACGATCGCAGCTGAAATACTCCACCTTGCAACGCCTGACGCGGCGGCGAGCGACACGATTGTTGCTATTTGCCCGGCGCGCAAGGCAATGACGCGCGGTAGTAAACCTGAGGTGAGTATGCCGCTCCCGCCTGAAAAGGAAGTGCGATTCGCGATCGACATATCCGCTTCGTAGTCGGCGTATTCATTGACATAATGGGCTGTCAATTGCGATGTGCTGATCATGAGCTGCGCAATTGCATAGTGCGCAACATTGATCGAATCGGCAGTGAGCGCGCCGAGCGCGAACAT
>JBBSGY010000289.1:0-4315 GCA_038253645.1 Acidimicrobiales bacterium | reverse complement strand
CCCGACACGTTGATCGAAGCAGACATCGTAGATGGACGGGTCTGGATCCGTTCCGCAGAAAGCTTTACAAGACCGCCGTTCTTTCGACCAGAGGAAGCACTTGCTCTCGTCACCGCTGCCTCTGCCGTTCTGGCACTGCCGGGGAATGCTGACAACCCGACCCTTAGAAGTGCGCTCGGAAAACTCAGCGGCGTTCTCGGGATCGGCGACGATGAGATCGTCGAGGTTTCGTTCTCGTCGACCCAACCGGAGCTATTGGTCACGCTGAGGGCTGCCATCGAAAAACGAAACCCGATAGAGCTCGACTACTACTCACACGGTCGCGATGCATGGTCCAACCGCAGGCTGCATCCGCTGCACGTCTTCAACCGGGCGGGCCAGTGGTACGCACAGGCGGTGTCGGTTAACACTAACGACATCCGCAGTTTCCGTCTCGACCGTATGCGGAACGTAAAAATACTTCTGGACTGTTTCGTCCCACCTGCGTATATTCCGCCGGCTTCGACCTACGAGCAAAAGCCCGAAGATCCTGTACTCGTGCTGGACTTGGACGGCGCCGCACGCTGGGTATCCGAGCAATATCCGATTCTTGCTGCCGAACCGCTCCCCGACGGTGGGCTCCGCGTTCGAATCGCCGTGAGTGAGAGACTGTGGGCAGAACGCCTGCTGTTGCGCCTTGGTAGTCATGCAAGAGTGGTATCTGGAGACATAGACCCGAAAACGTCGGCGAAGCGAATCCTTCATCGATATGACAAAGACAAAGACAAAGCCAGGAGTAGTCGTTGACCGTCGCGAGCGAAGAAGAGCCGGCCGGATCGCGTGATTTGCGCGAGCCCCTCGGTAAGACCGCTGGTCAAGGCATCGGCGAATGGGTCGGAATCATCATTGCCGCTGTTATCGCCTCGTTCATTCTTCGTTATTACGTCGTCCAGTCTTTCTATATCCCGTCCGAGTCGATGGTACCGACGCTGCTGGTCCATGATCGCGTCATCGTCAACAAGCTCAGCTACCGGTTCGGCGACATCCATCGCGGCGACATCATCGTCTTCGAGCGTCCACCTCGCGACACCAACGCTTCCGTGAAAGACCTCATCAAACGCGTCATGGCCCTGCCGGGCGACACGATCGAATCGCGCAACGGTGCCGTTTTCGTCAACAACGCCAAGGTTGACGAGCCGTATCTGCGCACGAACACACCCACAACCGATTTGGCGCTGCGGACAATTCCCAAGGGTGAAATCTTTGTGATGGGTGACAACCGGACCGATTCGTACGACAGCCGCAGGTTCGGCCCCATCAGCGAAAGCTTGATCGTTGGGAAGGCAAGCCTGCGCATCTGGCCGGCCTCGCGCCTCGGGACGTTGTAGTGGAAGGCCGTCCCGGCGGCCCACCGGGCGACCGGCCCAGACGGCCAAATCCGCAGCAACCCGGCACTCCGAGACCGCCTCGACCGGCGCAAGGTCAGCCGCAACGACCGCAGGGTCAACCTCGCCGCCAGGGTCAACCGGCGCAGCGGCCGCAACGCCAGCCTCCGCGCGCACAACCGCGTGGGGCTCCGGCTCAGCCCGGCCCCCCTGGCCCAATGGGGATCGACGTTTGGAACCGTCCGGGACCGAGCAAACAACTGAGCACTCAGCGCCCTTTGCCGAGACGTCGCGTGCCGGCCGGCATCGACGGTGTACCCCAACGGCAACGGCCCAGGCCGCGTTGGGATCCGGCGAGCTACGAACCCGCCCCCGCAAGCAGGACGGTTGCCGCAGCGGTTTATACGGGGGAGTGGGCGGTGATAATTGCGATTGCAGTCGTCGTCGCACTAATCGTAAAAGCATTTGTTTTGCAGGCCTTTTACATTCCATCACCCTCAATGGAACCGACATTGAAAAAAGACGATCGAGTTCTCGTCAACAAGCTCAGCTACAAGTTCGGCAAAATCGGCCGAGGTGACGTCATTGTTTTC
This sequence comes from Acidimicrobiales bacterium, assembly GCA_038253645.1. Taxonomy (GTDB): domain Bacteria; phylum Actinomycetota; class Acidimicrobiia; order Acidimicrobiales; family JBBSGY01; genus JBBSGY01. The sequence continues at coordinate 2,358 of JBBSGY010000289.1, read as the reverse complement.
GAACGACCGCCGGGCGAAGCCAACCTTGCACTCAAAGACCTCATCAAGCGGGTTATCGGGCTGCCGGGCGATACCGTCGAAGCACGTGACGACCGCGTCTACGTCAACGGAAAGCCGCTCAAAGAACCCTATGTGCCTGAAGGAATGCCGACTCAATGTTTCCCGCAGCCAATCGTCGTTCCCGCTGGGCAGCTTCTCGTGTTGGGTGACAACCGCATCCAATCAGAAGATGGTCGATTTTTCGGCACATTCGACGAACATCTCGTTGTCGGGCGCGCATTTCTGCAGGTCTGGCCAATTCCAAGTATCGAACTTCTTTGAGTCATCACTTGTTTTGAAGTGAAAATCCCGTATCATGATGATCGTAACGATACGTAATGATCGTTAAGTCCATATAACACCCACCGCCCCGCAGCACTCTCACCCCCCGAGAGCAAGCGACGAAGAAGCCCACGGATCCCCCTTTCCGTGGGCTTCTCGCTTTTGTCGACCGTGGTTTCTGCGGATGCTCACGCAGAGCGAAAAATGCCGGTGACCAGGGGTGAAACAGACCAGTTTGCGAGATTCATCCTCAACTGCGCCCGGTAAACGCCGATGCATATGTCAAGGCGCAGAGCAACGGACTTCCTACGGGGTTCGTTACGGATCGAGGGAGCAAAGCATGGCAATCATTCGGGCGAGCTGTCCAGACTGTGGAGACGTTGAGCTCACGAGCCGCGACGTAACAGTCCGGGTTAACTCGAGCACCAATGAAGGCAGCTATGCCTTCCAGTGCCCCGAGTGCCAGATGGCCGTTTCGAAGACGGCTGAGCCCCGCATCATCGACCTGCTTGTTTCTTCCGGCGTGGAGCTCTATGTGTGGAAGCCACCGGCAGAACTTCTCGAAGAGAAGTCCGGCCCGACCATTTCGTACGACGATCTGCTCGAATTTCACTACGACCTACAACTCGACAATTGGTTCGACCGGGTCACCGGCACAGCCAAAGACCCGAACCTCGTTACGGGACGCGACGAACGATGAGCGACGTCTATTTGAACTCGGTTGTAATAGTGCTCGGCGCCATTGCAACCATTCTCGAAATACGTTCCGTCCGCAAGCCGGCGTTGGCCAAAGCACCCGCCCGCATCTAGCCGTTTTCATGAGCTTCAGGTGCCTATACGGCACCAGCGGCTCACGAAAAGCAGGGGCGTACCCAGGTTTACCCCGTGACCGCGGCGTCTTGCGCGGCGGTTCGCTTTAGGATCGAATCATGGGTTCAATCGGTGGAGGCGAGATCATGTTGGTGCTCCTCGTGGCACTCGTGGTTCTCGGGCCGGACAAATTGCCGAAAGCTGCACGTCAGGCCGGAAATGCCATCCGCGAACTGCGAAAAATCTCCGCGGACGTTCGGAGTGAAGTCGACTCGGTAATCAATGCTCCTGACACCGAGGAGCCGGCCGTCGAGCCACCGTCGACCGAAAAGCACCCGGGCACCTCGGGTTTCGAGCTGGTCGACCAGCAAGACGCCACGCCAGAGGCGATTCCAGTGGATAAACCGAACTCCAAGCCGCCGTCCGCCGAGAAGCGTGACGGCGACTGAACGGAAGCGGCGCCGGCAGCCGCAAAGGCATGAAATGCCATTGCTCGCGCACCTTGGGGAGCTTCGAAAGCGCATCGTGATCTGCCTGATCGCAGTTGGCCTCGGCTCCATTGCGGGCTTCTTCTGCTGGGATTGGCTACTTAAAATCGCGACCGACCCGTACTGCCAGGCACAGGCGAAGCGTGGCATCAATACGGTTGCCGGAGCGTCGCCATGTCAGCTCTACATCTCTGATCCGTTATCGCTAGTGACCACACGTATGAGCATCTCGGGTTACATCGGCATTTTGTTCGCGTCGCCCGTAATCCTTTGGCAGATATGGCGCTTCGTCACGCCCGGTCTGGAGCGGAAAGAAAAACGCTACGCGATACCTTTCGTATTTTCTTCTGTACTTCTTTTTCTTTCCGGCGCACTGATTGCATGGTGGACATTTCCGAAGGCGATCCAGTTCTTTCTTGCCGTCGGCGGTGAACACGTCTCGACGCTCTTCAACCCAGCGCCATATCTGCGGATGATTCTGGTTCTGATGCTGGTCTTCGGAATTGCGTTCGAGATCCCACTACTGCTGGTTTTCTTACAGCTGGCAGGTGTACTCACGAGTCGAACGCTACGCAAGTACCGGCGACAGGCAATTGTTGTCAACTTCATCATCGGTGCAGTGGGAACGCCAAGTCAGGATCCGTACAGCTTGATCATGCTTGCCGTTCCTATGTGCATCCTCTACGAGGTCGCAATCCTTGTCGGGCGCCTCATGCGCAAATGACGGCGCGTGACCTAT
>JBBSGY010000288.1:0-4355 GCA_038253645.1 Acidimicrobiales bacterium | reverse complement strand
CGGCGAGTCAAACTCCTTTCTCTGCAATCGCGCTCGGCGAAATCTTGCGTGAATGCGGTTTGCCAGAGGGTTGGCTCAACATCGTTACCGGCGATGGCAGAGAAGTCGGAAACGCAATCGTCGAGCACGGCGGCATTTCGTTCATATCTTTCACCGGCTCTGCCGAGGTCGGTTGGGGACTCATGCAACGCTCGGGGCGCAAACGAGTTTCACTCGAACTCGGCAACAGCACGCCGCTGATTGTCGCCGCAAACAGTGACTGGAACGAAGCCGTGCAACGAATTGCCGTTGGTGGCTACTCCCACGCGGGCCAATCGTGTATTTCGGTACAACGCGTATACGTGCAAAATGAGATCGCTAGTGAGTTCATTGACTTGTTGGTCGAAAAGGTTGCAGACCTCGTCGTCGGCGACCCGGCAGACAATTCGACGAACGTTTCCTCGCTGATTTCCGAATCAGACCGCGATCGGGTGCACCAATGGACATGTGAAGCGGTCGACCAGGGCGCAAAGCTTCGTTGTGGTGGCGAAATCGACGGCTCTTTGCTCACTCCCGCCGTATTGAGCAATGTGAATCTCGACATGCGCGTTTGCAGAGATGAAGTGTTCGGGCCGGTCGTCGGTGTGCAGACCTTTGAATCGCTCGGTGAAGCAATCCCTCTTGCAAACGGCACTCGTTACGGGCTGCAAGCTGCGATCTATTCCAATGACATTGCCGACGCCATGCGCGCAACACGTGAACTCGAATTCGGCGCCGTGCTGATCAATGAGTCGCCAACGTGGCGTGCCGAGCTCATGCCGTACGGAGGGGTTAAAGACAGTGGCAACACCCGTGAAGGGCCCGATTACGCTATCGACGAGATGACCGAGCGCCGCTTGATTGTAATCAACAATTGATTCGAGCGCTCATCTCAGGTGCACTGCTTGCACTCAGCGCAACACCCGACGGGCGTTGGTACCTCGTTCCGCTCGCGCTCGCATTGCTTATGCGGGCAATCGACAAAGTCGGGTGGCGCTCCCGGATGAGGCGCGGTTGGGTAACGGGCTTCGTCATGTTCGCATTCTCTCTTGCATGGACGAGACAATTCAGTTTGCCCGGCTGGGTCGTACTTGCGACATGTGAGGCGCTGTTTTTCGCGTTTGCAGCGGCGCTTACCCCGCTCAGAAAGCCGAGTGTCACTCGTCATGCGTTGTGTTTCATCGCGACGCTCACCGTCGCCGAACTCATACGAATTCGGTTTCCCCTCGGTGGAACTCCTCTCGGTGGTTTCACGGTAAGCGCCGCGGCGGGTCCGCTTGCGCATGCAGCCGGAGTAGTCGGCGAAGCCGGACTCGTGACCATCTTTGCGACTTTGGCAGTTGCATTGAACGAACTTCGCCGCTGGCATGGTGCGCGTCGCCGGCTCATACTGCTTCCCATCATTCTTTTGCTGAGTACAACCGCGCTCTCTCATATCGACAAGACGCGCGCGACGGGGGTCTTGCACGTAACAACTGTGCAAGCAGGCGGTCCGCAGGGACTCCGCATTGATCAGCAACAGCCGGCTCATGTATTTCTCACACACTATGAACTCACAAAGAAACTCGGTAAGCCTGGTGGTGTGGTCATCTGGCCGGAAGACATCATCGATATTGCAGAACCGATTGCCGAATCACAGATTGGGCTTGCGATGAGCAAACTTGCGAACGAAACCCGCGCATACCTCGGCGCGGGAGTCGTAGAACGTGAGGGCACCGATCATTTCCGAAATGCTTATGTTGTTTGGGGTCCCGAAGGACGCATCGTGAGCCGCTACGAAAAGTTCAAGCGGGTCCCATTCGGCGAGTATGTGCCTGGGCGTGCATTAGTCAACCGTTTCGCTGATTTGTCACAAATCCCACGAGATGCGATCCGTGGAGAAGGGTCCTCGACTGTGCAGGCCGGTGAGGCGCGCGCGGCAATTGCGGTCTCGTTCGAAGGGATGTTCGCGCAGCGGGTTCGAAGCGGTGTACGAGAGGGTGGTGAGGTTGTCTTGATTCCCACCAATGCGGCATCTTACAAATCGACCCGGGTGGCGCGTCTTCAGCTTCAGGCAGCGCGGCTTCGCGCGATTGAGTCCGGCCGGGCGGTAGTGCAGTCGGCACCCACCGGCATAAGTGCGATCATCGACGCAAAAGGTAATGTCATCGAAAGATCGGCAGTCGGTTCGGAATACGTCATTGAACGCGACATCACGTTGAGACATGGCGAATCGTTCTTTACACGTTGGGGCGACGCGCCACTCGCGATCATCTCGATTGCGATCTTGGTTTCTAGGTGGGTACGCCGGTTCGCCCGTCGAGAGCGGGCTCGAGATCCTGCGGGTGATGCACGAAGAGAATCTTGTTGAAGATCACAAACTTCAGGATCCACAGAATTGCAAAAGCCAGGAACGAGGCGAACGTCACGACAAAAGTGCGAAGTGCGTGGCTCGCGTGGTGGGCAAGTGACTCGGCAAATGCTGACGCACCAGTCGAAGCGGCCAGGCCGATGGCTGCCATGACCCAAAAGGGGATGACTTCACGGGTCATGTGAGATCGTCCTGACTTGCGCCAAACCCAACTGCGGTTGAGGTAATAGGACGGAATCGCTGCGATCGTCGACGCAATGATCGCGGACGATGCCGCATTGAACCGGATGATGCCGAAACAGAAAACCTGCACAGCCATCGTGATCACCACTGCGATCACAGAAACCATGGAGTACTTGATGAGTTTTCTCACCACCGGTGTCTGGAAACGGGCGCGAGCAACAGCCACTAGAGAAGTCATTTGTGTCCAGGTTACCGGTCGTCCGGGCCAATCCCCAAACATGCTTCTAGGCTCAACATTCATGGGCCTGCGACCAGCAGCTGTAACGGTTCTTACGATCGCGCTCGTTCTGACCGGCTGCGGAGCTTCTGAGACGAGAGCCGTCACGACGACAGCACCGCCCGAGACCACCTCGACGACGATCATTCCTGAACCAGTCGGACCTCCACCCAAGCTCGAGCTCACACCGGTTGCAACGGTCGCTGCTCCGACTGTGTTGACCACTCGTGACGGTGACGACTCGCTTTATGTGGCAGAGAAAGCCGGAGTAATCCGCACCATCAAGGGGGAGGGGGGCGTGGTCGACGCTACGCCAGTGCTCGACATTCACAACGAGGTGAGCAATGACGGCGAGCGAGGCTTGCTCGGGCTTGCGTTTGCGCCCAACAAGAATGTCTTTTACGTCGACTACACAGATCTCGCCGGAGACACTCACATCGATGAGTACACGCTCGACAACGGCGGACGAGCTGACGCACGGTCGAAGCGCGAAATCCTCTACGTAAAACAACCGTATCCAAATCACAACGGTGGACAGCTGGCGTTCGGCCCAGAAGGTGCTCTCTACATCGGCCTAGGTGACGGTGGAAGTTCAGGCGACCCGGAAAAACGTGCGCAGAACCTCACAGAATTACTTGGCAAGATTCTTCGGATCCGGCCGGAGGTGCAGAGTAACGGCAAACCATATTCGATTCCGTTCGACAATCCATTCACGAAACAAGCCGGCGCACGCGGTGAAATTTGGGCATATGGGCTCCGCAATCCGTGGCGTTTTTCGTTCGATACGAAAACAAGAGGCATTTGGATTGCCGATGTCGGGCAAAACAAATACGAAGAAATCGACCATTTGAATCTCGACCCGAAGGGCGGAACCAATTACGGATGGCCGCTGCGCGAAGGCACGCACAAGTACGACGGAGAGGCCCCGAAAGGTGCCGTAGAGCCCGTTTACGACTACGACCACAGCAATGGCGCGTGCTCTTTGACGGGTGGTTACGTGTACCGCGGCAAAGCAATTCCGGATATGACAGGGCGCTACTTGTTCGGCGACTTTTGCAACGGTGCTGTATCAGCGCTCACCAAACGAGGCACCGTATGGGAAGCCGACCGCCTGAATTTCGATGTCGCGCAAATCGACTCATTCGGCCAAGATCATGCTGGCGAGATTTACACCCTCAGCCTGAACGGCCAAATTTCCCGCATCGACGCTGCGAAGTAACGAACCTGGGAGGCGCCCTTCAAACTCGCTTTCCTGCGTCGTTACAGCCGTGAAATGGCTGCGAATTTCCTGAATTATGGCTGAAAAGACTCACGAAATGCTTCTGGTCGGGAAATTCGGCATCCACTAGTTTGGCTGGGCATGCCGATCACGCGCCTCAACCACGCCGTTCTATTCGTTCGTGACGCAGAACTCAGCGCCGCTTTTTACGCGGAAACGCTGGGATTCAAGCGGCTGAGCTTCGGCCCTCCAATCCCCGGCGCGGTCTTCATGCAGGCTCCGGGATCGACGAACGACCACGACCTCGG
>JBBSGY010000287.1:0-4360 GCA_038253645.1 Acidimicrobiales bacterium | reverse complement strand
TCCTCCGTCGGATGCTACGAGCCAATATCCGTTGCCACTTGCTGTCGGCTGCATCGAAACGATCGGCTTGTTCAAGTGAATGCTGCCGGTTGAGCCGGCGAAGAGCGCATCGCCGTATGCAAAGACTCCGCCATCAGACGCAACGAGCCAGTAACCGTTTCCACTCGGCGTTGTTGCCATTCCGACGACGGGCTTGTTCAAATGCGAGCCACCCATCGAACCGAAGAACCCCGCGTTTCCGTAGGCAAAGATTCCCCCATCAGATGCGACGAAGCGGTAACCGCCGGCATCGGGCATTGCAGACATTGAAACGACCGGCTTGTTGAGCGCACGATTTCCGGTTGAGCCGTAGAAGGGTGCGTCACCGAAGGCAAACATGCCGCCGTCGCCACCGAGTAACCAGTAGCCACCACGTTCACTCACCGGCGCACTGAATCCGGTGTCGGGAGCAGTGTCGACTGCATTCGGGTTGTCCAGCGCAGAGTAGAAGTCTCCGTAACCAACGCTGTAGGAAACATTGCCGGGGTGACCCATACATGCAGCGTCGACAGACATTGCAACGTCATTGCCGGTGACAGTCGTCATCGCGTGACACGCAATGCCAATGCGGTTGACTGCAACTGTTTGCACCGGACCGGTTGGGTCGAGCCGGCCGTAGACGATGAGCCCGTCGAAGAGCGAGCTGTTGTTGAAGGAATACGACGCCGCGAGCCAGTTGTGGTCGTCGATCACTGGTGCAGTACGAGTTGTTGTCGTCAGGGTGATGAGATGGGTGTCGAATCGAAGATCCGTTCCCACGATGTCATGTGTGCTTGCCATGTCCGTCGGATCGATCGCCGCGCTTTGCGCTGCCGAGTTGTAGGCGACGTAATCACCGATCTCGTGGTGGGTGACCGTCTTCGCGATGTCGATCGCGGTATCGGTTGTCGACGCCGAAGCGGCCGAGGGCAGAATCAGGCTGGGCGCAGCCAGCGTGAAGAGAACAGCAAAAAGGCGGTGCAGGCGCATTGCGGTTGGGTCCTTAATAACGCAGAAAGTAAGAAGGTGAACACTGAGAGTGGCAACTCCGTGGACTCGCGTAAAGAGAAATTATCCGGCGCTAAGTTAAATCTCGATGGTGAAGCGTAAAAGTCCTGGTCAAGTAGCAGATCCGGTGGTGAGGGCAGAGGCTCTCCGAGAGCAGATTCGCCATCACAACCGGATGTATCACGAGCTCGATGCGCCCGAGATTTCCGACGCCGAATATGACGAGCTGGTCAGAGAGCTCAAAGCAATCGAGGAGCAAGAGCCCGAACTCGTAACTCCCGACTCGCCGACCCAAACCGTCGGCTCGGCGATCTCGACTGCTTTCGCCCCCGTCCGGCACAGCGTGCCGATGATGTCTCTCGACAACGTTTTCGAACTTGCCGAGCTCGAAGCGTGGGGCAAGCGCATGGATAGGTACATCTCGGGCGCGGTGAAGTACGTGTGTGAATTGAAGATTGATGGTCTCGCGTTGTCTATTCGCTTTGAAAGAGGCGAGTTCGTACAGGCGGCAACGCGTGGCGACGGAAGGGTAGGCGAAGACGTCACGGCCAATGTCGCGACGATCGAGAGTGTGCCGAAGCAACTCGCGGGCAAGAACATTCCTGATGTCGTCGAGGTGCGCGGCGAAGTCTACATGCCGTCGTCGTCGTTCATGGCGTTGAACAAGCGCCAACAAGAGGCGGGTGACCGTTTGTTTGCCAACCCGCGCAACTCAGCCGCCGGATCACTACGGCAAAAGAATCCAGAAATAACCGCGTCGCGCGACCTGGCCTTCTGGTGTTATCAACTTGGTGAAGTAACTCCGTCATTGCCTGCGAAATCGCACTCGGAAACGCTCGAATGGCTGCGTTCCGCAGGGCTTCCGGTGAATCCGGAGATTCGTTCATTCGATGATCTCGGCGCTGTGCACAAGTTCTGCGAAAGCTGGATGGAGCACCGTCATGATCTCAACTACGAAATCGACGGCGTTGTCGTGAAAGTCGATGACCTTGCGCAGCGCGGAGAACTCGGTTCGACATCGAAGGCGCCGCGCTGGGCAATCGCGTTCAAGTTCCCGCCTGAAGAACGCAACACATTGCTCAAGAACATCATGGTTTCGATCGGCCGAACCGGTAAAGCAACGCCGTTTGCGCAACTCGAACCGGTCTTCGTCGGTGGATCCACTGTCGGGCTCGCAACGCTGCACAACGAAGACCAAGTCGCGCTGAAAGACGTGCGTCCCGGCGACACTGTGATCGTTCGCAAAGCGGGCGACGTAATCCCCGAAGTCGTCGGCCCGGTTCTCGCATTGCGCCCTAAAGGGCTCCGCTCATGGAAGTTTCCCGACTCGTGTCCATCGTGTGCGCAGCCGCTCACCCGTCTCGACGGCGAAAGCGACACGTTTTGCACCAATCTTGAATGTCCCTCGCAACGCGCCGGACGCATTCAACATTTTGCGAGTCGCGGCGCAATGGATATCGAAGGCCTCGGTGAACAAAACGCCTATCGCTTCACCCAAGACCGATTGCTCGACGATGTCGCCGACATTTACACGTTGACGCCCGAGCAGCTCAGCACGATCGAGGGATACGCTGCAATCTCGATTCGCAACCTCCTCGACGCGATCGAGCGCAGCAAGGACCGCCCGTTAAGCAATTTGCTAGTCGGCCTCAACATTCGTCACCTCGGTGCAACCGGCGCGCAAATCGTCGCAAGACATTTCGGCGACCTCGACGCGCTGATGAACGCAGGCGCCGAAGGCATCAACGAAGTAGACGGTATCGGACCAATCATCGCGTCGAGCGTTGCCGAGTTCTTTGCACAAGACCGCAATCGCGAAGCCATCGAGCAGTTACGGACAGCAGGAGTGAACTTCACTGAACCTCGCGGTGAAGAGCTGAAACAAGTTCTCGCCGGCAAGTCGATCGTCGTCACCGGCACAATCGAGGGCTATTCCCGCGAGGAGGCAGAGCAGGCGATTACAAGTCGCGGCGGCAAATCACCCGGCAGCGTTTCGAAGAAGACAGACGCTGTTGTAGTGGGCGACTCGCCGGGCGCAGCGAAGCTCAACAAAGCAACAGAACTCGGAATTCCAGTTTTAGAAGCCGGTGCATTCCAGAAACTCCTCGAAACCGGCGACTTGCCGTAGCCGTCGCTAAGCGCCGGCAACCGTCGCGTGCGCCGAGGTCCGTCATGCGGAGCCGGATGCACACAACCGAACGTGAATGGTCCCCAAGCACCCACGCTGTACATCGTCTGCCATCTGCAATAAAACAACCAATCGGAGCGATAAGACCGCCGCTTTTCGCTGAAGAGCCGCTAGTTTCGAGCGCGTGGCATCGCCCCATCTAGCAGAACAGGTCGGGCGCGTACTTGACGGGCGCTACCGAGTGGTCGCGCCTATCGGCACGGGCGCGTCCGCCGCCGTATATCTCGCCGACGACACGACGCTCCGCCGACGCGTGGCAATCAAGGTTCTGCACGCCGCTCTTGCGACCGATCAAGGTTTTCTCAAGAGGTTCGAAGCAGAGGCGCACACAGCCGCCGGCCTCAGCCATCCCAATGTCATGCGCGTTCTCGACTGGGGCGAGGGTAATGAGGGTCCGTTCCTAGTTCTCGAATACCTCGGCGGCGGCAGCCTTCGCACTTTGCTCGACAAAGAACACCTGCTCAGCCCATCGCAGGCTGTGCAAATCGGCATTCAAGCCGCTCGCGCGCTTGACTACGCGCATCGCCGCGGGATTGTCCACCGCGACGTCAAGCCGGCCAACCTTCTGTTCGACGAAGAGGGCCGCCTTGCGATCGCCGACTTCGGCCTCGCCCGCGCGCTTGCCGAAGCAGCAATGACCGAGCCCGGTGGCGCGATGCTCGGCACCGCGCGCTACGCATCGCCCGAGCAGGTGAAGGGCTTGTCGCTCGACGGCAAGTCCGACGTCTACGCGTTGGGTCTTGTTCTTTATGAGTCGGTAACGGGCGAGGTTCCGTTTGCTGCGGACACGACCATCGCAACCCTCATGGGTCGGCTCGACGCTCACGTGCATGCGCCGGATGAGCTGGGTGAGCTCGGCACGATTATCGAAGCCGCGACCAATCCCGACGCCGCCGAGCGAATCAGCGCAGGAGAGATGTTGCGCGCTCTCGAGTCGGCGACAACCACTTTTGCTGCGCCGGAACGGTTGACGCTTCCGGGTGCAATTCCTCTCGACATTGATCGTCTTGCGATCAGTGACCCGACGATGCTTCCCGGTCTCTCGCAAAACATGCCGACCGTCTCCGTCGAAGCACGTCCGATTCCCCCAGAGCCGAAGCGCAGGTTTATGAAGCGCCGCAGTAGGGAGGAGCGCACCGTTGCCGC
>JBBSGY010000286.1:0-4361 GCA_038253645.1 Acidimicrobiales bacterium | reverse complement strand
GGCGGCGCTGGTTTTATTGGTTCCACATTGGTGGATCGTCTCTTGAATGAAGGCCACACAGTGGAGGTGATCGACAGCCTCGTTTCGGGCAAGCTCGCAAACCTCGAAGGCGCGAAGGCAAATCACGGTGAGTGCCTGACGTTCCATGAGCTCGACATCCGTGATCCGTTGACTCAAGAAGTCGTCGCAGCCGCGAAGGCCGACGTCGTGTTCCACCTCGCCGCGCAGATGGACGTGCGCGTTTCGGTCGCACAACCCGTCTTCGATGCCGAAGTGAATGTCATCGGCTCACTCAACGTTCTCGAAGGTGCCCGTGCAGGCGGCACCAATCGCCTCGTGTTCGCATCGAGCGGCGGCACCATCTACGGCGAGGACGACGCGTTGCTCCCGTTCGATGAGAACGCTCCTCAGCTTCCTGTGTCTCCCTACGGCATAACCAAGAAGGTGTTCGGCGACTATCTCCGAGCATACGGCGAGCTTTACGGTTTTGAACACGTCGGCCTCGCACTCGCGAACGTTTTTGGTCCTCGTCAAGACCCACATGGCGAAGCCGGTGTTGTTGCAATCTTCGCGAAGCGCTTGCTCAAGAACGAGCAGTGCAAGATATTCGGTGATGGAACCGCAACTCGTGACTACGTCTACGTTGACGACGTTGTCGACGCATTCGTACGTTCGGCAACAAAGGGAAGTGGCACCTACAACATCGGAACCGGTGTCGAAACGTCTACGACCGAGCTTTACCAAACGATTGCAAATGCAGAAGGCGTAACACTCGAGCCGAATTACGAGCCGGCTCGCAACGGCGAATTGCAGCGTTCTGTGCTGAACAGCGCGAAGGCACAAGCCGAACTCGGCTGGTCGCCGCAAGTCACCGTTGCCGAAGGCGCGAAGAACGTGCTCGAGTTCTTCCGCAACACGTAGCAAATCGCGACTCTCCGCCTCTCCGCGTCAGGCAACGTTCCGTCGCCAAGAAACTTTCATGCGTCCTTGCAGCCACGATCTGACGCCGAGATACGCAATGCACGGCTGTAAAGACGCAGGAAACGGGATGGCTGTGCGCGGGCTTCGCTGTAGGAACCATTCTCCAAGTTACGAGCTACACCTAAGGGCGAATCAATGCTCGTGTGAGAATAAGACCTAAGCCTGTGAATGCGCGCACCGGCAACTCCAGCTCGACAATCGAAATGAACACCATGCGAAGAATCGGGTTGACCGTCTCTTCTTGGTCCCGGCGTTTCTTGCCCTTCAACTCTTGCTTGAGCGCCTTCTTCTCGACTTGCGCCTTGACGGCCATGGCCTGTTGTTGGCGAACACATTGTTGAGTCTGTGTGAGCTGGTTTTGTGTGTTGACAAGTTGATACTTCGTGTAGTCGATCTCTGCAACGCGCCGTTCGCTCTGCGCAGCAATGAACTGCGTCGCGCGCACGCGATCAATTTCAGGAAGCGGACGCACTGTCTGGATTATGCGCTGTTCGAGTTGAGTGATCGTGCGATCATTCTTTCCGCCCTGATTTGCAAGCGTGTTTCGTAAATGGCTGATCGTGACCCTGTCACCGGTACTGCCATGAAGTGTTATGTCTCGGCGTGCATCGTTGGCAATATTCAACGTTGCGGCCACCGGCACGCTTGCCTCACTTATCGAGACCAGTGCCTTCATTTGCTGCATTGCCTCAGTAGCTGTTTTGCCTTGCACTGCCAACGCGGGAACGCGAACCGGTGGTTTACGCGTCGGAGCCGGTCTTGGGGGCCAGACGGCTGCAACTGCGGGATCAACCGTCGGTGTAACGAACGGCGCTGTGCTTGCGATCTTCGGGGACGTCAGGCGGTCAGAAGTTGCCGTCCGTTGTGAAGCACCTGGCTCCGAGGTAGTCCGCCCGGTGAGCGCACGCTGTGTTTCGCGCCGTTGCGTTTGCGGAGTAGCAGTAGCAGTAGCAGTGCGATCTGCCTTTGGCTGACCTCCGAGAGACTCGCTGTAGTCCTCGGAACGGTTCGCATTGCGATCCTTTGGTCGCTGCCGGGTTTTGCGATCTTGAGGTTTGGATTCTCGGATGCGGTCGGAAGGCCGGGCCGAGCGCTCCCACGCGTCGCCAAATAACTCAGTTAGAAAGCGAAAGAATCGCACCCCTGAACGGTACCGACCGATTACCCAATTCGGCAATGTGAATATTCACTCGGCACTCCGTAAGGAACTGCACCGACGATCGCTACGTCGTCATCTGCTTCTAGCCGGTCAGGGTGTGGAGTGTGCTCGTCCCCTCAACAAGCGGACGTTCTATCGCCAACCTTAAGAAGTCTGTCGAACGAAGTGCATCAGTCATTCCCCGGGGCGAGTCGTCGAATTGGGCTTGTTCGGTGTACCAGATCATTTTTCGTACACCAAGCCTAAGTTCTGCCCACCGAAGGCGCTCAGGGAAATTGCTCCCGTAATCGACCTGAACCGAGTTGCCCAGGATTTCCGGGTAACGAGGCTGATTCGCAGAGTCAATGTCGGGTCGCCAGAACCGCCAGTTGGCGAAGTCATACGCTGCGTCTCCAATGGCTGCCAGCTCCCAGTCGATAATCCCGGTGAGCTGTTTGTCGTCGGTAAAAGCATGTGCAGGGGGAGAAATCCATGTGCACAGCACCCGTTTGCTCGAATCGTGCGTCGCTCAATTCGTCGATGGCTGCATCGAGAACAGGCATCACTGTGGTCGGAAGTAGGCTGGCGCCTACTGCTTGTCGCACGACGGACGTCGACTCAACAATGTCTGCAAGTGAGTGTGCGGGCGAAAGCGCGAGTCCGTCTGTCGGCATTCGATGAAGCCGGTGAAGTGCCAAACGTAGTTCCGTCATGACTTGCTCGATTCGCGCTGGTGTCATTGAGGGCAATGCTTCCATTAGCGGTCGACCAACGAGTTTCGTCTGTACCGAAACAACCATGCGACCGTAGCTTGTGATCCCCTCGTCGACGCCGAGCACAGCTGCGACTGGAACCTGTGCGCTTCTCGCGGCTCGCATAATTCGAGCTTCATTGTGAAAGCGGGAAAGATCGTGTGCGCCGAAGAAGTGTTGGCGGGCAATGACATGTGTTCCGTCCGCTAGCTCGACATCGAAGACGGCATTTGACTCACCTTTGAACAACTGTCGAATCTCGACGATCTGCTGTCTCGAAGCCTCGACAACAACGTGACGAAGAAATTCGGCATCGACCATCTTTGCGGCGCCTATCTCTTCAAGTCGATTGTCAGTCACCAGCTTGAAACTACCGGCACGGGATTCGCGATTGCACATTGGCAGTAGAAGCCATTAGACGGGGTATCAGCAAAGCAACCTCGTCGACAACTGCGACGTCGAGCGGGATGACACGAAACAGATCATTCGAGCTTTCGCCACACGGAAACGTGTGACTGCGAGTCGCTCGTGAACGGGTCGCGTCTCCAATTGGCCCAACGTGCTTCTAGAGTTAGGCCGGCGAGCTCAGCCATCAGATCGAGCTCCGACGGCCAGACGTAACGAAACGCTCCGGAAAATACCCGTACTCTGTCTCCGTTGATGACGTAATGGTGTGAGACGAGGATCTGGTTGACTTTGTCCACGTACTCGTCGAAGCCAAGGTGATGAGCAGAAACGTCGAACGGCAGGATTGACTCACCCGCTGGAAGCCGATCAAGTCTTGGAATGCCGTTCTCAATGACGAAACGTCCGCCAGGTTGCAGATGTGCTGCTGCGTTGCGGAAGCAGGCAGTCTGCTGCGGTTGAGTGCGGAGGTTCCCGATCGTATTGAACACGAGGTATACGACAGAAGCATCGGTGCATACCTGAGTTTTGGTCATGTCACCAACCGTCAACGAGATTCGTTCGGCGCCAGGCTTCTTCCGTAGTTCTGCCAGCATCGGCTCCGAGAGGTCGATTCCGTAAACGGTGATCCCATGAGCGGAGAGCGGCAGGGCGAGCCGTCCGGTGCCAACTGCGAGCTCGACCGCCGCGCCATCTCCGGCTAATTCAGCAAGAAATGCCACTGCCGGCTCGGTCGCGTCGGTGCTGAACCGATCCGACATGGCATTGTCGTAGTTGGCTGCAATCGTTGGGTCAAGATGCTCATCTGGCTTGGACATGTAGTCAGGGACTGCCACTTTGCAACTATCGCAGCATCTGACCGTCGTTGACGTCGACCTTCGGTTCGATCTGTGATTCCGGACGTACCGAGACCGGCGAGGATGCCGCAAAGAGTCATTCAGTTGTTAAGACCCTGATATTTCAGCCGACCCTGAAATAACTCTTCGATAGACGCGACAAATGCTCCGTCACCAGCAAGAATGTCGGTTGTTGAACACAACACATATTGCTGAAGAGGAGCACCTGTCAGGTGAACGATACCGCGC
>JBBSGY010000285.1:0-4376 GCA_038253645.1 Acidimicrobiales bacterium | reverse complement strand
TCCACTCGTTCAGCGGCATTCAGGGCTGGATCCAGATGAGGGATCGTCTCAATAAAAGTTCCCATGAACCGGGTTCCCTGATCTGCGCCGGCAGGTAGTCCGAGCATTGCGAAGTCGGCCAGCTCGGTTGGATCCAAGTTATCTACTCGCACCAGTGGTCTACAGAACAAGAGCTTTTTGAGTGCTTGACTCCAGGCGTATTGCTCGACGGTCGGTCGGAGGCTGGAATCTTGCGCGTGCCGTTTCATCTGCACACCGACGTGGAAACGCAATGTCACGCCATACGACCAGCCGAGAACTTCGCCGGCACTGTAAGGACCAGGGGGCCTCGCCGGTAGATCGAGCAACGGTCCGAAGCCACGATTCTTTGCGAATACTCCGGCGTTGAACAGACCATATGGCTTTGGCGTCGAAGACTGCGCCGGCTCTTGCAGCAACATGGCCCGTTGCCCGCGCTCGACGAAGTACTGCCCGATACCCTGACCTATTGCTGCGCCACGGCGAATCTCCGGAATCTGGTCGCTGGAGAACTCGCCATGTGCGAGATTGAGGTCCTGCGTTCGACCGAGAAACGTCCGCGCCCACTGGCCTACGTCCGGGATGAATGACCGAGGATCGACGAAGTACTCAGGAGCCAGCCGACCGCTATCGGCATGCAGCTGGTTGCACACCTCTGCGCGCAACTTACGGAGCGCGGCTCTGTTGCTTTTCACGTTTCAAAGGTACCGACAGCTATCTGGTTATCTCAATTACGACAGTTGGTTCCGATTTGCCTCGAGAATCTTGGCGAGACAAGTCCGCACCCGCCACTATTATCCAATGGTCTATGAAGCTCTACGTCGGTTGCGCGCTGATGCACGCTGACGACACTTTCCTCAATCAGGTCGTTGATCTCAAGAACAAACTGCGCAGCGACTATGAAGTTCTCGAGTTTCTTGGACTCGACGCAGGAAGCGATGAAGATGTGTACAGGTGGGACATCGAGGGTTGTGTAGCGACTTGCGACGCCTTTCTGGCGATCTGCGATTATCCCAGCATTGGACTCGGATGGGAATTGAGCGAAGCGATTCGCCGCGAAATTCCTGTGGTGGGTGTTGCGCACCAGGAAGCAACCGTTTCTCGATTGCTGCGTGGAGCAGCGGAAATGAAACCGAACTTCACGCTTGATCGCTACGACGATTTGGTTGCCGAAGCACCGTCGATATTGCTTCAACGATTGTCTACCGTGTGATTCAGCGGGCCCGCGCGGGCTTCTAGACCGCAAGATGTTGCATGGGCCGCCCCTTGGGGGCCTGTGATGCAACATCCTCGCCGGGCTCTCCCGACCACTAACTTGCGGGCATGCAATTCCGACGCATAAACGACCTTCCCCCGTATGTGTTCACGATCATCAATGGCCTGAAACTGGAGGAGCGGCGCGCCAGCGTTGACGTCGTTGACCTCGGCTTTGGTAACCCGGACATTCCATCTTCGCCGGTGGCGGTCGAAAAGCTCGTCGAATCCGCCCGTCAAGGCAAGAATCACAGGTATTCGCAGTCGAGAGGGATCCCGAGGCTTCGTGAGGCGATTGCACGACGCTACGACGCAAAGTTCGGCGTGAGCCTCGATCCCGAGACTGAGGTCATCACCACGATCGGCGCCAAGGAGGGCCTCTCGCACCTCATGTGGGTCCTTCTGGAGGCGGGCGATAGCTGTTTGGTGCCGACGCCGTCCTATCCGATTCACCTGTTTGCACCGATCCTGGCCGGCGCCCAGGTTCGTTACGTAAAGATGGGCATAGGAGAGGATCTGGTGGGCAACTTCGTCGAGGCCTACGAATCGCAGCATCCCAAGCCTCGGGTGGCGCTTATTTCGTTCCCGCACAACCCCACCACAGCCACCGTTGATATCGAACAGATGACGCGTTTCGTCGAATTTGCGCGCGAACACGACATCTTGCTTGTGCATGACTTCGCTTATTCGGACAATGGGTATGACGGCTTTCAACCGCCGTCCATATTGCAGGTTCCAGGGGCTAAGGATGTCGCAGTAGAGCTATGGACTACCACGAAGAGTTTTTCGATGGCCGGCTGGCGTATGGCAGCGATGGTCGGGAACGCGGAAGTGATCGCGGCACTGGCCAAACTCAAGAGTTATCTCGACTACGGAACGTTTCAACCAATCCAGATTGCGACCACCGTCGTATTAAACGAACACCCCGACTACCCCAAGGAGGTCAACGCGATTTATCAGGCCCGCCGCGATGTTCTGTGCGAGGGTTTGTCCCGCATCGGCTGGGAAATCGAAAAGCCGAAGGGTTCGATGTTCGTGTGGGCCCCGATACCCTCTGCATATGCAGATCACGACTCGATGAAGTTTGCGAAGTTGCTGGTGAAAGAAGCAAAAGTCGCAAGCTCACCCGGTGTCGGTTTCGGGCCGGGTGGCGAAGGGCACGTGCGATTTGCGCTGATTGAGAATGAACAGCGAATCATGCAAGGGATTCGTGGAATCAAGAAGGCGTTAACGAGGCTGTGACGTAGATGTCGCAGCCGCAATAGAGGATTTGTCTATGTCGCGATTTGTTGTACGAGTTTGGTTACCTGATAAGCCCGGAGCACTCGGTCGAGTTGCCAGCGCAATTGGTTCTGTCGGCGCGTCGCTTGTCGGTATCGACATTCTGGAACACGGCGGCGGATGGGCGATCGACGAATTGATCGTAGACGCGGTCGATTCCACGAATGCCGTCGAGAAGATCAATGCCGCGTTGATGTTGATCGAGGGTGTGAACGTAGAAGACATTCGTGAGAATCCGCACGAAACAGTCGACGCGCGACTTGATGCACTCGAGACAGCGAGCGAACTCGTCGAACAGCAAAAAGCGCAAGGTTTGCGCGAAGTACTCGTTGATCGCGCACGCTACGCGCTCGCGGCTGATTGGGCAGCGCTTATCAGTCTTGTACCGGGTGATGACACGTTCGTCAGCGAAGGTAATGCACCGTCGGTCGTGTGGTTGCGCGCTTTCGTTGAAGGAAGTCGATCATCCGAGGCTGTTGCAGCTGGAACGTCCGGGCCGGATGACACTGCGTGGGCTGAGTTGCAGGATGCAAAAAGCGCTCTCGTGTTGGGACGCGCAGGTCGACCATTCCGCTCGCGTGAGCGAATTCAGTTGTTTGCGCTCGTACGCATTGCGGACCGCGTTCTTGCCGGGCTTCCCGACTGACTTTCAATAGGTCGGCAGACCTGTTCAGCGCCCCGGAAAACACCCGTAGCGCCTGGAAAAAATCACACGAAGAGATTGTTTGCCGTTTCCGTATTCTTCATCAATTAGTCATTGCTACGCGCGGCAAACGGGTGAACAATGGCGTCCTGCACAGCAGAAACGCCAGATCTCCTAGGAGGATGATCACTTGGAACTGCGAAGCAAGGGGCACGTACATCGAAGACGGATTGATGCGCATTTGAGATCGCCTCCGTAGCAAGGAGTTCGATCAAAACCCCCGACTGCTCACAACTCGGCATGGACACACGTCATCCCAATGGCCTTTCAAGGTTCAGGAAAAGGGAGCCAAAAATTGATCCGGCGAGAGGTGGGCAGCCGGGGGACTTTTCAAAACATCAAAACAAACCAAGCAGAATGCCTGTTTGTGGGCGCCCGAGGGCGCCCACAAACTTTATCTGCATGGATGTTCACAAGCCACGGACATTGGGTAGAGACGAATCAACCTTTACTTGAAGGAGTTTGCACGTGCGCGGTTTCACCATTCCAGGAATGACAGAGCAAGACGGCAGAAGGGTTGCCGAGATGCTGCAGGGCCGTTTGAGTGCATTGATCGACACGCAACTTACGCTCAAGCACATTCATTGGAACGTTGTCGGTGCCAATTTCATCGGTGTTCACGAAATGCTTGACCCGCAATACGCAGCGGTTGCGCTGATGTCCGACGAGTGCGCGGAACGCATTGCGGCGCTCGGCCACGAGGCAATGGGTACCCCCGGTTTTGTGGCAAAAAACCGTACTTGGGACGACTACAGCCTTGCCCGCGGCGGCACGATGGAGCACCTGGGTGGGCTCGACCTCGTGTACTCCGGCCTGATCTCAGATCATCGCAAGGTAATGAAGGAACTCGATGAGCTTGACCTTGTGTCGCAAGACATGATCATCGGACAGCTGGAACAGTTGGAGAAGTTCCACTGGTTCGTGCGCGCGCATCTCGAAGATGACGAAGGCCAACTGTCGACCGCCGGCACAACCACCCTGAAAATGGCTTCCGCGGCCGCTCACAATGCAGCCGGCGAAACCACATAATCCCCGAACGGCTTGAACGGCTGATTACTTGAACAGGTTGGCGCGGTAATACTTGAGTTCGTCGATGCTTTCGCGAATGTCGTCGAGTGCG
>JBBSGY010000284.1:0-4391 GCA_038253645.1 Acidimicrobiales bacterium | reverse complement strand
GGCTCCTTGTTGTGAGTCGGCACGACGTCCGGCAGCGGCAGCCGGCTGAGAATGGGGCGCAAAAACAAGGAACAAGGGGTGGATTCCTTACGCAGGGTACATTTCGTTGGTGAGAGACGATCTTGAAGGCACGGTATTGGCGGAACGCTATGAGCTGGGCCCCGTCATTGGCGTCGGCGGTATGGGGGTCGTACACGGAGCTACCGACCTGCGTCTGCAGCGCGATGTCGCGATCAAGATCCTTCGCTCTGACCTGGCCGCTGACAATGACGCTCGGCGACGGTTCGAGGACGAAGCAGTCATGGCCGGCCGCCTAACCCATAATTCCGCGGTAACGGTATTCGATGCCGGAGAAGACGGCTCCCTCGCGTTCCTGGTAATGGAGCGCCTTTCTGGTGAAACCCTGGCGCATGAAATGGCAACGGGGCCCTTGCGCCCTGAACGCGTGAAAGCCATCGCGGTAGACCTATTGGGAGCCTTGCAAGCTGCGCACGGCCTGGGCATCGTCCACCGTGATGTAAAGCCTGCCAACGTGTTGTTGACCAATGACGGCTCACCCAAACTGGCCGACTTCGGCATCGCCAAGTCCGCAGAGGGCAGCACGCAAACCAGTACGGGACTTCTTCTCGGAACGGCGCCCTACATGGCCCCTGAACAGCTGGCCGGTGACCCCGCTGACGCATTCACTGACCTCTACTCCTTGGGGGTCATCCTCTATGAAGCGCTCACCGGTGAAAGGCCATTTCCAGGCGACTCGCCGATGGCAATAGCTCACTCGATGCAATCGGGGACGCCAATGCCCCTTGGCACACGCTTGCCTGATTTGGACCCCATGCTCGCTGACACGATCGATGACTTGTTGTCACGCGACAAGACAATCCGGTCTCGATCGGCAACACAGCTGCTGGGTTCCGTCGAGCCGGCGTCGCCAAATGGCGCGTCGACGCAGCGTTTCCAGCGTCCACCAATCTCTGACACGCAGCTCGACTACGAGCCAACCGCGATTCACCAGGCGCCGGCGGTCGACGGGGACTCACCCGAATATGGTGTGAACACATCGCGCCGCCGAACTGCAACGGCAGCTGCACTGATCTGTGGCGCACTCGTCGTGCTCGGCGGTGTCAGCAGCATCGCATGGCATCGAATTGCCACGATAGTCCCGGACGTGTCCACGTCAACGACGATAAATGCGGAACCATTGCCAAAGTCGTTGAGCGATGCACTTGAGCAACTGAAAAGCTCGGTGAAATGACGAAACGCTTGCTTGCTGGTCGTCTTTGTTCTCGCCGTTACACTCAGCGCCTGCGGTGAAGGTTCTCACATTGACAAAGCGACTGCCCAACAGCTGCAATCGAAGGTCGCCGACATCAGTACGGCCGTTCAGAACCGGCAGGTCGATGTTGCCAACCGTGAGTTGGTGGAGTTGCAAACAATGGTTGGTGGCTTCGAGAGCAACGGCAAGTTGACCAATGCCCAAGGAGACCGGGTGTTGAGTGCCGCCAGCAACGTGCAGCAGCAGTTGCTCACCATCACAACAACGCAGGCTCCGAGCTCCGCAACTACTACAGCGCCGCCCCAGGACGCTCACCAGCTGACAACTAAGCCATCGAAGGGCGGGAAGGAAAGGAAAGGGGACGGCTGAAAGTCAGTGCACACAGCCCAACTAACCAAGAACATGGGGTGGCCTTGCACAACGCGTTCGAGGGCAGAGCTGCGCCTTGGCAGCGCAAGATTTGGTATTCACGACACAGGCCGCCTGGAGATGACAAGAGCAAGCACGATTGACCGACGCGCGACGTTTCGGAGTATCTGGGACTAGTGCTTGAGCGGCTAGGACCGAACACCGGGGTGCTCTTCTCCGAACCATCCGTAGAGAAGGTCGATATTCTCGCGGAAAAGCTAACGCAGTAGCCGGCCGGCTTCACCCACCTGGGGCTCAGCCGAGATTTACCAGCCGATCAAGGCCGAGAAAGTGCATCAGCTGCTGAAGTCGAATCGTGACGAAGGTGATGTTGTTCGTCGCGAGTAGCAGCCCAAAGACGGCGAGAACAACTGCCGAAGCAAGATTGATCGCCACGTAATGACGACGCACCCGTTTGAACACCTGGCTTGCCCTTCCGAACGCAAGGCCGGTCAACAAGAACGGAACACCAAGGCCTAACGAATAGGCTGCAAGCAACAAGCCACCGGTCAGGGCATTCGACGAGCTCGCGGCGATGGTCAACACCGACGCCAATACCGGCCCTATGCAAGGCGTCCAGCCAAATCCGAACGCCGCTCCTGCGACAGGAGCAGTAAACGGTCCGAGCGCTGCGAGTTTCGGTCTAAATCTCTTCTCGCCCATCAACCATGGCACGCGGGCGAAGTGAACACCGATCATGAACAACGCCATCACAACCAATACGATGCCCGATACGCGTGTCAGCAGAAGCTGGTTTCGAAACAAAGCTCCGCCAAGTGTTGTTGCCGACAAGCCGAGAGCGATGAACACCACGGAAAACCCGCCGACGAACAACGCCGTATCGCGCAGTATCCCGAGACGCACCCGCGCGTTGGGACCTTTCAACTCGGCAAAGCTGACTCCGCAGATCCGACAGGTATCCGGGAACGATCGGCAATACGCAGGGCGAGAGAAACGACACCAGGCCACCACCAAATGCCGCAAGGTAACTGACACTACCGGTCACAGATCAAGCCGACATCGAGTCAAGCTTCTTAAACAGCGCGTCTTTCTGCATCGCCCCGATGTTGCGCTGCACCGCCGAGTCCTTGTTCACGAAAACCCACGATGGCTGGCCCGGCACGCCAAGTCTCGACCACAGCGAGCCGTCTTCGCTGACAACGTGTGTCATCGACGTCAAACCATGACGTTCCGTGAACTTGTGCATCTCGTCCTGATTGTCTCGGCCGGCAACCCCGATGAACTGGACGTTGTTGGCGTACTTTGCAAACGCCGCCTGTACGTCAGGAGCCTCTTTGTTGCATTCGGGACACCAGGGCGCCCAAATCCAGAAGACCACCGGACGTTTGCCGATAAACGCCGCAGTATCGAGGTCTTTGCCGTCAAGGGTCGTTGCCGTGAAGTTGAGACCCGAAGTGCTCTCGGAAGTCGATCCCGGCGTTGCGTCGGGTTTCGACGACGAGCACCCCGCCACGAGCACCACCATGGCAGCCAGAGCCGCGCCGATGGGCAGGCTCGAACTGGAACGGTGCAGTCTGAGAGGTTTCATGTCGCTCATGCAACGCTGACCTCACGCTCGGCTTCAGCTAGGGCCTGTGCCGCGTTGACCAGGCCGAGGTGACTGAATGCCTGGGGGGTAGTTGCCCAGCAGCTCGCCCGTCGCGGTGTCGACTTGTTCTGAAAAAAGACCCAACTCGGTGGCGAAGCCGGCAGCGCGAAGCAAGGTCGTGCGCGCTCGCTCCACTTGCCCGATGAGTGCCAACGCGTGAGCCAACCAGAAAGCACAGAGCAGAAAGGTGCCCTCAGAGCTGTCGAAATCGTCGCCCCCGCGATATCGGTAGAGCAGTCCGCGTTCGTCCGCCAAACCATCTTCGATGGCGCCGACGGTCGCAAGCAGGCGTGGGTCTTCGGGGGGTAGGAAACCGACAATCGCCATGAGCAACGCCGAGGCGTCGAGCGCGTCCGATCCATAGTGCTGGGTGTACGCGCCGGCCCGCTCGTTCCAGCCGTTGCCAAGTATCGATTCGCGGACGTCGTCGCGCGCTGTTCTCCAAACTGCCGTTTTGTCGCCGGCCCGGAGTTGGCGGGTCATCGCGAGACCGCGATCGAGCGCCACCCAGCACATTAACTTGCTGTGCAGATACGGCTTCGCCGGACCACGAATCTCCCATATCCCCTGGTCATCGTCACGCCATCGAGCGACAACCGCGTCGATTGCGGCAACCAGAAACACCCGGGTGTTTTCGTCGAGGTCTCCCAGCTGCTCGCGCAGTGTGTAGGCCGCGTCGAGCAGTGAGCCGTACACGTCGAGCTGACGTTGAGACCATGCACCGTTGCCCACCCGCACAGGACCACTGTCGCGCCAGCCCGACAGGTGCCCGATCTCGCGCTCGGTAAGATCACGTTCGCCGCCGACACCGAACATAATCGGCAGGTCGAGTCCGCGATCGAGCCGAGTAGCGGCGGCCCGGGCCAAGAATGCGAAGAACCGCCCTGCCTCATCCGGACAGGCGGCGACGTACAGGCCCTGAAGTGTCATGGAGGCATCGCGAACCCATGTGAAACGGTAATCCCACGTGCGCCCGCTCCCGACCCCCTCGGGCAAGCTCGTTGTTGGAGCGGCAACCACTGCGCCGCTGCGGGCGTAAGTAAGTCCGCGCAACACGACGCCGCTGTGATGCACCAGTTCGCGCAGCGGCCCGTCGTAGCG
>JBBSGY010000283.1:0-4393 GCA_038253645.1 Acidimicrobiales bacterium | reverse complement strand
TTGTGCCGACATCTTGGTTGACCACTTCACAGGCACCGCTTCCCGGCGGGTGGCAACTCTCAGCTGCGAGCGGTGTCGATCTGGCATACACAAAAGCAACAATCATCGACTCGACAATCGTGCTGACAGATTCCGACGGCATGACCCATGAATACCGGCGTTGGAACCCAGCAGATCCCAACTCGGGCTACGCAGTTCCCCCTGACGACAAGACGGTCGTTGCCAATGCAATCGACTCAGATGGTTCACCGATAATTGTTGCCCAGGCCCAAGACGGCATGACGTACACGTTCGACAGCGCAGGAAACCTAAAGCGCGTGCGCTCGACGACCGACTCGCTGCATCCAGCCGCCGCGTCCTATGCATACGACTCGTCGATTGGCTACGGCCGCCTTTCTTCGATCACAGACCCGGTCTCGGGTCGTGTGATGTACCTCCGATATGGCGGAGACAGCGCGTGCAACGACACAATCCCGTCCGGCTTCGACACGAGCTATCCATCGGGGATGCTGTGCCGAATCGATTATTGGGATTCCACCCACACAACGTTCTTCTATCTCGGTGGCCAGCTCGGACGAATTGTGGACCCTGGCAACGAAGTCACCGACTTCAGCTACACGAGCGGGCTGTTGAACGGTGTGGCCGATCCATTGCAGATGGATGATCGAGCATTCCGGACGGTCTCGGGTGCGTACACACGAATCAATTATTCGGGTAGCAAGGCAAGCTCGGTAGTGCTTGCATCACCCGCCGGAACTGACGGCACCGACACACCACCGACGACCAATCGCCCGTGGCACGCTTATGCTTACAACAGCGGCTCGACCGACCTGACCGTGGGCGGTCTGAGCCCAACTCAGGTTTATGCGCGCCGCGCATACTTCGATTCGTCGGGCCGAACTACGCAAGATGTCGACTCAACGGGAGTATCGACATACAACGAGTGGGACATTGCTGACAATCTGTTGTCGGCGCGAAACGGCGCGACCGGTCGCAAGTCGACGACGTTCTATGACTCGCAGAACCGTGTGACAGACACTTACGGGCCTGCGCCACAGGAATGTTTCGTCAGTGACCCGGCCAACGCGAACTATCGCAGGCCTGTCACTTCCGGAGTCACGGGATGCTCGGCTCCATCCGTAGTGGGCCACACGTCGAATGGCTACGACGAGGGAATCAACGGACTTGCCGTCTCGTGGTTCTCGAACAAAGACCTTGCAGGTCCGCCGGCCGCGCACTCCACAAAGATCCGGCAGCGAGACAACGATGGCGCAATCAACGAGAACTACAGCCTGTGGTCCAATCAGAACTTCTTCTTGAACAATCAGTCGTCGAACTGGTCTTTCAGGGCGACGGGCGAGATGAACTTCAATACCGTCGGCACCTACAACATGCATCTCTGGGTAGAGGGTGGAGTTCGCATGTGGATCGACGACCAGCTCGTTGTTGACAGCTGGACCCAGGCCACATATAGCGACCGCACCGGAACGTTCGTCAATGCAACGGCCGGTTGGCACAGAGTCCGCTACGAGTATTCGTTCGCAACAGGTAGCCAAGCTGCGATCGTCACGTACTACGTACTAAATGGAAATGTTGTTTACCCAATGGGCTCTGATCTACGCCCGGATTACGGATACGCGACGACGTCGACCACAGATGACTCGACAAGCGGGTCACCTGCGCACGTGACTTCGACAAGTTATGGAACGCTCGGCGGCACGATCGATCCTGCTTACGGGATCGCGCAATCGACCACCGATGACCCGGGTTCGGGTCACCTTAATCTGACGACCTCATCTACTTACGAGACGCCTGGCTCGAGTGGCTACTTGCGTCAAACGGGTAGAACTTTGCCGGCTGGCAACACGTACTCATACGCGTACTATGGCAACACTGAGACGGCTACAAGTGCGTGTCCTGGCGCGACCGCTGTGAATCAGGGCGGTCTTATGAAGACGCGTACATCGCCGGTACCGGCGTCAGGCTCTGCGATTGTCGAGCACTTCATCTACGACATAAACGGGCGGCCGGCAGCGACCTGGCGTAATAGCGACGGCCAAACGTGCGTCACTTACGACAGTCGTGGCCGAGTCGCTACGAAGGTAGTACCCGACACAACTTCACGAACTGTGACCTACAACTACGCAGTGGGTAGCGACCCGATGGTCACATCGGTTGGCGACTCGGTGGGAACCATCACAACTGCTACCGACCTGCTCGGTCGCCCTGCGTCTTATACGGACGTTTGGGGCCGCGTCACAACTACGTCCTACGATCTCGCGGGTCGTGTAACGGATACATCGGCAACCGGTGACGTTCGCCATACTGACTACGACACGAATGGGCGGGTGTCCGGCCAGAAGGCCGGCGCGAGTTCCGCAACTCTGTTGACCGTGGCGACGCCGACATACAACTCGGCGAACGAGGTGACACGGGTCGACTACCCAAGCGGCTCCGGCAACGGCGGAAACGGAACTGGCGTTGACATCACTCGTGACAGCGTTGGCCGTTCGAACTCGCTTACCTACAAACAGGGCAGTACAACGATTACCTCAGATGCGGTTACCTACAGCCAGTCCGGGCGTGTAGTAGATCAATCGATCGACGGGACAGACCCGTACACGCCGGGAAATAACTTTGTCTACGACGGCGCCGGCCGTCTCACGACAGGACGCGTGCCAAGTCATGTCTACGTGTACGGGTTCGCAACAACGAGCTGTTCGGGCATCAACGTCGACAACAATGCGTACAAGAACACAAACCGCACGAGTGTGTCCGATAATGGATCGACCACAGCGACGTACTGCTACGACAATGCAGACCGGTTGACGTCGACTACCGACTCGCGTTACTCATCGATTGCTTACGACGCGCACGGCAACACGACAACTCTTGGTTCGTCGGCAATGACATATGACATCTCTGATCGTCACATGACGACTACGGACGGCTCGACGAACGTTGTGTACACACGCGATGCTCTAGACAGGATTGTGGCAAGAGTCGCAGGTTCGACAACTACTCACTACAGCTTTGGAAACCCCTCTGATTCTCCGTCTGCGGTTCTCGATGGCTCGAACAACCTGATCGACAAAGAGATCGGGCTACTTGGTGGCGCAAGCGAAGACATTCGTGGATCTACGACGACGTGGCAGTACGCGAACATCCACGGCGATGTGGTAGCGAGTGCTGACAGCTCAGGTGTGAAACAAGGATCAACTAGCACCTACGACCCATTTGGCAATGCGATGGGCGCGATTCCCGACAACGCAACGGGCAACATGGACTACGGCTGGCTCGGCCACCACGAGCGCGGTCTGGAACACGAAGGTTCACTGAGCGCTGTTGAGATGGGTGCACGCCAATACGTGCCGGGACTCGGGCGGTTCGTTGAAGTCGATCCCGTGGAGGGTGGGTCTTCGAACGATTACGACTACGTGAACGCAGAGCCGATCGGAGGTAAGGACTTGACGGGACTCGCCAGCTACATGCCCTGCTATTGGTGGAATCGCTCATACTGCAACACCTTCAATGACATCGTGAATTGGGCGACCAATGCAGCGAACAGGATGTTCGGAAGTGACGATAACGGAAGGACAAATGCTGCTCGTCACTTCCTTTGGTCTTCAATGTTGGTATTCATTTTCGGTGAGCGCCAAGCAAACTTCTGGCTCGGCGCCCACGAACTCGATGCTTCACGGGGAAGATGTGCCGCTATCGACCGAAGAGCCGATCAAAACAACAACTGGGTAGGTTTCAACTACGGAAGGGGCATGCGAAAACATAGTCGTGGTGTAAGCAGAAGTGACTTCGAGAACGCCGCAGGGTATTTTGTGAACAATGGCGGGCTAAATCTGAGCGGCGGTACTTCATGCCGATGACTCACGTTCGAAAGCTTCTCTCATCGTCAAAGTTCGGTCTCGTTGTCATCGCGACAGTGATCGCAATCTTTCTGATTCCGATTCTGTTCAGCTTGCATTCACGGGACCCGCTTTCTGTGAATGATCTGAAGAAGTATCTAGACCAACTCATTACAGTGACGGACGGACCACAGCAAAGTGAAAATGTTAGACAAAGCGATTGTTCTGGAGATTCAAGCAACGCGAAACCCCCCAAAGTCGAGCGCGTCATTTCCATGAGCGGAAAGGCCGCTGACATACGTGGGCTGATAGCTGCTCGGGCAATCAAGAACGGCTGGCACAACGAGCAGGGTCCTCAGATTGGTACCGGAAATGCGATTCCTAATTATATGTACTTCAGCCGCAACGCGGCGAGTGGCTCACGCTATCTAAGCGTGGATGTCGTCGACAATTCACCGAATCTTGTCGCAGTGACGCTCATTGTCGAAGGTGCACCTTTCTCGGGGTGCAAGTGACGCGATGGGTGTCGCGTC
>JBBSGY010000282.1:0-4409 GCA_038253645.1 Acidimicrobiales bacterium | reverse complement strand
TGGGTGAATCCGCCTTGTCGAATGCCAGCCTAGATGTGAAGCCTCAGAACTCCGTCGAACGTTGGTGCAACGACGTTGCCGCGGAGTTTTTGGTACCACGTCAAGAACTCATCACCATGTTCGACCAAGCTGCTCCACTGACCAACGAACTCGAACGAGTCGCCCGAGAGTTCAAGGTAAGTACGCTTGTTGTACTACGTCGGGTGTATGACACAGGTTTCCTTGCATGGAGCGAATATCAGAATGCGTATCAATCTGAATTGGACCGCGTACTTCATCTCATAGGCACGAGCGGAAGTGGTGGAAACTTCTACAACACGCAACCCATTCGCGTCAGCAAGCGTTTCGCTCGCGCTCTTATCAGCAGCACACTTGAAGGACAGACGTTGCATCGCGACGCATTCCAACTTCTTGGCTTCAAAAAGGTTTCAACCTTCAAGGAGCTCAGCGAACGGATGGGGGTCGCCTAGCTAGTGGCATACCTGCTGGATGCAAACGTCTTTATACAGGCCAAGAATCTTCACTATGGGTTTGATTTCTGCCCAGCGTTTTGGGAGTGGATCGATGTTTCCAACGATGCGCACAAGGTCTTTAGCATTGAAAAGGTTGCGGACGAACTATTCGGGGGCGGCGATGAACTATCAAGCTGGGCTCAGGATCGCAGTGAAAAGCTCTTTTTGAGACCCGATTCCAAGGTCGTAGCAAGTCTGCAAACCGCGAGTGCGTGGGCCAGTAGCGGGACGTACGAGCCGGCAGCGGTGACGACGTTCCTTCAGGTCGCCGACTACTACCTGATCGCACACGCGCATGCTCACAACCACATCGTCGTTACACACGAAGTCATCGCGCATACAACCAAGAAGATCAAGATTCCCAACGCCTGCATCGACCTTGGTGTGAAATGCGTGACGCCGTACGAGATGCTGCGAAGGGAACGAGCTCGGTTCGTTCTCGGCCCCGGCGCTTGACAGGCTCAACCTTCACTATCAGCCGAGCACGGACGAAGCCCGTACGCATGGACGAGGCGTATCGACGAGCAAACAAGAAGTCGCCATCGCACGTGGATCGCACGACTGTCGAACACAACGACAAAGGGGGCGAAGAAGATGAGGTGAACAACGCTCTGACGAGGAAAAATGAAGCGGAGGGACTGGGATTTGAACCCAGGGTGAGTTTCCCCACGACGGTTTTCAAGACCGTTCCATTCGGCCGCTCTGGCATCCCTCCGAAACTACGCCGCCAGCCTACAAGTCACCGCAGGCACGCAAAGGATGTTCCGCCAGGGGCCCCATTGGGGCCGCAGATGCAGCATCCTCGGGTTATTTGACGACTTTTAGGCGACGGCTGCGCTTTCGGGAGGGGGCGACTTGACCACGGAGGTCGGTGATCCACGAGTCGGCATCTCGCCACGCAGCCTGCGCGTCACGACGGCGCTTCGGCGCATGCGTGCCTGCGGCGGGATACGAACCGAGAAACTTCACCGTGCGCGCTTGCACATGAAGGTCGCGCAAACAATCAGCAATCACTTCGTCGTCGATGTGACCTTCCAGGTCGATGATGAAGCAGTAGTCACCGAGACCACGCTTGGTCGGACGGCTCTCCAACTTGCTCAGGTTGATGTTGCGCGCACTGAATTGTCCAAGAATCGCGTGCAGGTTTCCAGGCTTGTCAGCCGCTTGAAATACCACGACACTGGTTTTGTCATGGCCGGTCGGCGCAGGAATACCCCTTGCGGTTGCCAACACGAAACGCGTCTCATTGCTTTCGTAATCCGAGATGTCTTCATGCAACACGTTGAGTTCGTAGAGTTCCGCTGCGTAACGCGTGCCAATTGCGGCTGTGTTCTTTGACGAAGTGCGACTGACTTGCCGGACCGCGTCAGAAGTTGAGTTCGACGCCACCACCTCTGCCTGCGAAAGGGTGGTCGACAAGAATTCGCGGCACTGCGCAGTGGCCACCGGAAAGGAGATGATCCGCTTGACGCCCTTGAGCTTTACACCCTTCGGCGCGATCAAACACATGTGAATGGGTAGCACCACTTCGCGCTGAATGAGCAGCTCGGTGTCGAAGATGAGCGAGTCAAGCGCCACATTCACCGTGCCCTCGATCGAGTTTTCGAGCGCCACGAAAGCAGCATCGACCTCGCCGGAATTTGCCGCCGCCAATGCATCGGGCATCGTGCGCGCCGGCACGGGTTCGATCGGTCCTGCGTCTTTCAATGTGCGCAGCGCCTCTTCTCCAAACGTTCCAAAAGGTCCAAGAAAGGCAACTGTGCGCAAAGGCTGCGCTTCGGGTGTTTCACTCACAGCGGCAAGGATACCGAGGAAATAAGCACATTCGGACTTCCGAATTGCACACCAAGGAAAGTACCGTTGAGCGTATGGCTGGTAACCCCCCGTTGGCGGCCGACGTTGTCGGTCCTGTCTTTGCAAGTTTTCTTGGATTTGACGCCCCTTTGCGCATCGATCTTTGGGACGGAAGCTCCATTGGAGGTGCTGACGCGAAAGCAAGAGTTCGCATCAACAGTGTCGACGCGTTTCGCCGCATTCTCTGGTCGCCGGGTGAACTTGGGCTCTCACGCGCTTTCGTCATGGGCGATATCGAAATCGAGGGGGATAGCTTTGCCACCCTTTCCTTGCTCACTCGGGTGCAGCCGAACGCCGGTCGGCTTGGGTTCAAGACGGCTCTCACAACTCTCAAAAACCTTCACAGACTTGGGGCTATCGGCACTGCTTTGCCCGCCCCGACAGAAGAAGCCAGGCAGCGCGGCAAAAAGCACTCGCGCCGAAGGGACTCGGCTGCAATCTCGCATCACTACGACGTCGGCAACGAGTTTTACCGGCTCGTTCTCGGCAAAACGATGACGTACTCGTGCGCTCGATTCATCGAAGCCGAAGATTCCCTCGATCAAGCTCAGACCGATAAGTACGACCTCATCTGCCGAAAACTCGGGCTCAACACGGGGGAGGGGAGGGGGAAGGGTATGCGCCTTCTCGATGTCGGCTGCGGTTGGGGTGGGATGGTCCTGCACGCAGCGCAGAACTACGGCGTCACGGCAGTCGGAATCACGCTTTCGCAGCAGCAGGCAACGCTGGCCCGTGAGCGCGTTGCCAAGGCGGGGCTTTCGGACAAGATCGAAATTCGAGTTCAGGATTACCGCGATCTCGGCAACGAACGCTTTGACGCGATCTCGAGTATCGGCATGTTCGAACACGTCGGCAGACACAAGATGGCCGAATACTTCACTACCCTCAACCGGGTGCTTGAACCGCAAGGGCGGTTGCTCAACCACGCAATCGACTCGGTCGGTAGCTCGTTAATGCCTGAAAATGGTTTTGTTGCTCGTTACGTATTTCCCGACGGGGAGCTACAAGACCTCTCGGTGTCCGTCGGCGCAATGCAAGATGCCGGGTTCGAGGTGCGAGACGTCGAATCACTTCGTGAGCACTACGACCGCACTCTCCGTCACTGGGTAGCCAACCTCGAGAAGAACTGGGCGAAAGCAGTAGAGCTCGTCGGCATCCAGCGCGCTCGCGTATGGTGGATCTATATGGTCGGGTCCGCGGTCTCTTTCGAGTCGAACAAAATCAGCATTCACCAGACGTTGGCCACGAAGACGACCGACCGCGGTGAAGCAGGCATGCCGCTCACGCGTGCCGAGTTCGTGTGAATCTCGGCTTCCTCGCTTCGGGCCGTGGCTCGAACTTTCAGGCGATCCTCGACGCTTGCATCGATGGCACGATTCAGGCAAAGCCGGCTGTACTAATCGTCAACAACTCAGCCGCACCTGTAGTCGATCGCGCACGTAACGCCGGTGTCGACGTTCTTCACCTGAGTGCGGTGACTCACCCGGAACCTGAGCTTTTGGACAAGGCAATCTGCGCGGAGCTTGTTGCACATGACGTAGAAGTAATTGCGCTCTGCGGTTATATGAAGAAACTGGGCCCGCAAACGCTCGACACCTTCGAAAATCAAATCATCAATGTCCACGCCGGCCCACTTCCCGAATTCGGCGGACCCGGCATGTACGGGATGGCGATTCACCGGGCTGTCGTCGCCTCGGGTCTGCGAAATTCGGGACCGACGATTCATATCGTCGATGAGCAATACGACCACGGACCCGTGATCGCACACGCGCCCGTGCCGGTGCTCGAAAGCGATACGCCTGAAGATCTCGCAGCCCGCGTCCTGCCGGTGGAACACCGGTTGTATGTCGACACTCTCGCCCGAATCTCGCGCGGCGAGTTAACGCTGCCTTAGGAAGCCTTAGGGCCCGTGTAACAATTATCTGCGCTTGTTTGTTCGTTTTGATGTCGGCTTGATCGTATAGTTCCACTCGCCGTGAAACTTGTGAGCTTGCGTGCCGACAGCTGCAAGTTCTTCATCAGTGACTTCAATGCCTTTGGGGT
>JBBSGY010000281.1:0-4427 GCA_038253645.1 Acidimicrobiales bacterium | reverse complement strand
GTCCCAACTGGTCTCGCGCCGTGAGCCTTCGTACCAGAGAAACTGCCCGTCGTAGGCCGCCGCCATCATCTCGTGTTCCAGGAAGTAGGCGGCCATCAAGTCGTCGAATTGCTCTATGAAGTCTTGAACGACGCGCGAGTCGGCAAGCCGCGCTCCGCAGTCTTCGCCATAAGCGAGCGCCGCGTAAATTTGACGTTCGGTGATGTTCGCGTCAAAGGCGCCGTACATTCCCGGAATTGGAATCGCCAACGTTGGTGGAATCAAATGGCGAGGGTCGTACAGCATCACCGGATCAGCCAATTTATTCTTGCCGTTGACAAAGAAGCGGATATTCGGAACAGGAATAAGGGGCGCGCCGATACCGGATGCGTGGTGGCTGCCTCGAAACAACGCACGTTGTCTCACTGCCGGAGAAGGATTCAGCGTATGGCGCAGGTTGCTACCTCCGTCCATGCCGACCCAAACATCCCCGGTGGGCGGATCCACCCAGACAATGCCTCTGATTCCGATGCCGGTGACCATTGCGGTCGTCATCGCGAATGCGTCGGCAATGAAAGTGTTCGGGCCCCATCCGAATGGAGACGAGTCTGACGGAATCATGGTTGAGTACGAGCCCGGGATATTACCGCGGAGCAAATTGCGCTCGACATCTCGCCCGATTGTTTTGGCAACCTCGAGAGTGATCTCTTTCCGACGTGATGGATGGAACGGCCCGACGTTCATCCCGCGTTGCCACGCAACCTCAACACCGATGTTCAGTTTGGACCGAGTCCCACATTGTCTTGCCAACTCGGCTGGGATTTCCAAACCCTTGAAAGTCATGCAATCGCGTGGCCGGCTTTCATTATCACTTTCGCGCTGGATCTCCGACGTCCGGTCCCACATGTATTTCCGCAACGCCCATCCATCGAACATCCCACCCATCAGCCAGGCATCGACCGCCCCGGCGCGGGTTTTCAACATTTGCTGCATTGGCTCGCGCATCAGATGGTTCCATTCGTACATCTGCGCAGGCGTTCGATCATATGCGAACGCAGTCGCCACTGCCGCTCCGGCAGAGACGCCGAAGTGTGCAGCAGGATTTGCGAACCCCTCCATCGACTTGACCACCAGGATTCCGGCAGCCGTCATTACGGGCACATTCATGCCGGCCGAATCCCAATTGACGGTAAAAGAACGGAGATTGTTGAAGCCGACGCGGGCTTTCCATCCTTCAGGTGCGGCCAGCCACACGTCCCTTCCGGCGAAATCCCTGGGATGCGCAAACTTCACCGAACGACGTTCTCGCGGTTGGCCGAGTCGGGGCTTCACTCAATCTCTCTGGTTTAGCGGTTGAAACCAGCACACCAGTTAGACGACGGAAAAGCCAATTGGATCGGTTGCCGCGAGTTACAGCGGCATCTTCAACAATGCTTCGAAAGCGGCTTTCAGGTCGGTGATCTGTTCTTCGATTGGTTCAAGGCCGGAATGAATTCGAATAACGGTATTAGCGGGTGTGGGTGCGTGTTTTCGATCTCGGAAGTAGTCGGGCTGGTAGATCAACACGAGGCTTTGAGTGCCTCCCCATGACTCACCGAGCCGAAAGATTTGGAGAGTTTGAACAAATACCTCTAATTCGGCATCGGTGTATACGCGATCGAGCTCGACACTGAACAGCCCGTTTATGTTGCTGAAGTACCGTTGGAAGGTTTTTGTGTCCGTGTCGGCCCGGTAGATCCGAAGGTGCGGAATCTGTTTCAGAAAGCCGCAAAGCTCGTGAACGTTTGAGCCGTGCTGCGCTAGGCGAACGTCAAGCGATTCGAGGCCCCGATTGACAAGCGTGGTGTCGAACGGTGACGCATATGCGCCGGTTACGTTGTGGTGCATCCGCAGACGCTCGTTGAGGATTTCGTCGTTGAGACAGATGGATCCCATGAACACATCCCCGTAGCCGGCGGCGTACTTGGTCAGCGCAGTGATGCTCACATCAATCCCGTGCGCAAGTGGACGCGACAGTGTCAGGGATCCCCAAGTGTTGTCAGCGATTGTGAGTATGTGATTTTGGGATGCCAAGCCGACCACGGCAGCGCAGTCCGTGAGCTCGAAGGTATTCGATGCGGGGCTCTCGATGTAGATGACCTTTGTTCGCGGGGTGACAAGTTTCGCCAGACCCTCGGCGTCTCCCGAGTCGTAGTAAGAGACGCCGATCGATTTATTCTTGTCGAGGTAATCGCAGTATGCGCGAGTTGGTTCGTAAACGCCGTCCGGAAACAGAGCGTGGTCACCGGGCGTCAAGAAACAATCCAGCGCTGCCGCGATAGCCGCCAACCCGGTGCAATAGAGATAGGCGAAACGACTGTCCTCACGTCGCGCGACGGCTATTTGCAATTGATGAAGACTCGGATTTCCTTCTATTCCGTAGTTGTTCTCACTGCCTTCCACACTTTGGCCTGTTGCGGCGGTCATGCCTTTGAGCGCTTCGCGGTAAGAGTGGACAGTGTCGAAGTAGACGGTAGACGTGAGGTGGATGTTGCGCGTAGTCGAGCGAGCGGGAAACGTCGGCGACCCTGACATCGGCATCGCTGGGAACGTTAGCTCGAATCGCGACTGAGCTGTCTGAGTTCAAGCGCGATAGCCCGGCGTTACGTCGCCGCTCGGTTCACTGAGTTACTCGAAGTTCTCCTTGATCCACCGAATGAGCTCAGACGGAACCGCAATGACGGATTCGCCTTCCGGCAGATCCGCCGGACGATCGCAGAAGGCTACGTCGTAGCCCTGAATTGCTACGACCCCGGGCTCGTCGGTCTCGTAGACCGCCGGACAAGCCGACCCGGATCCCTTGCCCTGACAAAATCGCTTTACCGGGCGTAGTTCCAACGATCACTCCTTATGTATGCATGTTTCGCGCTCCGAACATACGGAACTGGGGAGTCATGGCAAAGGCGAGCATAAAGTCTGCATGAGTCGCGTCACGCATCGGCATCGACCACGGTTTCGGGTGTAATCGGCAACGTCCGAAGATGTTACGAGGAGTCATTGCGCATCAATGACCCGCGAGTCGCCCCGAGTCGGTCGAGTAGTTACGATTGAGTGATCGTGGAACTTCATATGGACGACGGCCGGCGTGCGCTAGGCGAAACATTGCAACGACTTCGGCGTAGAGCAAGCGTCAGTGGTCGAGAGCTCGGTCGCCGAACGGTGATGAGCCAGTCAAAGATCAGCCGCATCGAGTCGGGCGATACCCCCATCAGCGTGGCCGACGTACAGGCGATCGGCGAGGCATTGCGACTGGAAGATGACGTCATCGCTGACCTCAAAGACTCTGTGCGAACTTTGACCGAAGAGCCTCGCGGCGCCATGTTCCCGATTGGCAGCCCATCGACAGTCCCGAAGTGCTGCGAGAGGCAGAACGGCGCGCTCGGGTCATTTCGTGCGTCACGCCATGGGCCATGCCGGCTCTCTTGCAGACAAAGACGTATGCCGAGGCGATTATCGGGAGCGTTCCGAGGTGGCTCGCTTCCGAACAGCAGTATCGAGCTGTCGTTACCTATCTGGAGCGTCAGGCACATCTGAACGACCCCTCGAAGCGATTTCGCTTTCTGATCTCTCAGGGGGCATTGCAACACTGGTTTGGACCGAGGTCGGCGTTCGTCGAGCAGCTTCAGGCGCTCCTCGGAGTGTTCCGTCGTCGCAACGTCGAGATCCGTTGCATACGACCTGGCGGAGAATTGAGTCGCGCAATCCTGGGGCCGTTTACCGTCCTTGACAACGAGTTGGTGCAAGTCGACACGCCCACGGGTATGGTGCTTCTCCGCGGACCTCGCGAGATCATCGGATACACCGATTTGTTCGACGCGCTGTGGGACGACGCGTTACAAAACGACGACGTCGTGGCAGTGATCAAAGATGCGCTCACCCAACTTGAGGAGTACGAAGACACCGCTATTGACCTTCGGGACGAAGCGGATCTCGCGCACGCCGAGCCGAGTTGAGCAACGATGTGCGAAGGCGTTAGGAGCGGCGCCTGCGACGAACGAGCTCGTCTGCACCCTCGTCGTTCAGAATCCGAAAACGATTTGCCTGTGACCAGAAGAAATCGAAGATCTGGATCTGCATGCTCGTCAGTTCGATGTTTCGTATCTCTGCGCAATGCAATTCACCGGCCGGCGCAGCGAAAGCTGCAAGAACGTCGTTGTACATGATCAACTCGAGACGGATTTGGAGCACGCCCTGATCGATATGTCGGGTTCCCAGTTGTGACGGACGAAGTCTCTACATTGCGTGTATGCATCGAACGACGATTCATTCACCCTGATATTTCAGCCGACCCTGAAATAACTCTTCGATAGACGCGACAAATGCTCCGTCACCAGCAAGAATGTCGGTTGTTGAACACAACACATATTGCTGAAGAGGAGCACCTGTCAGGTGAACGATACCGCGCTTGT
>JBBSGY010000280.1:0-4433 GCA_038253645.1 Acidimicrobiales bacterium | reverse complement strand
GACGGTCGAAGCGCTGTTCAAGCAATTCGAGAAATTGCAAAAGCAGAACGGGTCACCAGTGGAAAAGGCACGGGTCGTCAGCACGATCATCAAGGAGCTGACTGTTCACGCCGCAATCGAGGAGGAGGCATTCTACCCCGAGGCTCGGGAAAAAGACGAAGACGCCGAGGACACAGTGCTCGAGTCGCTCGAAGAGCACCACATCGTGAAGTGGACTCTGTCTGAGCTGGACAAGATGAAGCCAAGCGATGAGCGTTACGACGCCAAAGTCACGGTGCTCATCGAGTCTGTTCGACACCATGTGAAAGAAGAGGAGACGGAACTCTTTCCGGAGGTACGCAAAGCACTTGGTCGCAAGACACTCGCCGAGCTGGGTGACCGCCTGGAGAAGCTGAAGAAAAAAGTTCCGGCAAAGCCAAGTCCGATGGCGCCGGACACTCCTCCTGCGAACCAGGTCGCGCACCGCGTACAGAAGCGTCTAGTGCGTTAGACACCCGTGACAAAGGCCGGAAAGTTCTGGTTTGCCATCCAGTGCCTTGCTTCCGTGTGTCGTCGTATCGGGTTGCTCGCTGATCGAGCCCAGTGCGACACGAACAAATGCGGTATATACGTCAAAAGCCCAAAAGACCGACGAATCGGTCGTGTCTGCTGTGCAAACCGGAGTGATCGCAATCTCATTGTTACAACGAGACGCGGATACGGCCGGCGCTGCGGCAATCCAGATATCCGACGCGGCGAACATCGCTTCGGGGGCGCATCATGCGTTCGATCGGGTACAGCCTCCGACGGATAATGCGGACCAGGTGCAGGAGGATCTGGACGCTATTTTGAACGACGTCGGATGTCGTCGCTGTTGACGTCGGTTCGCCGGCATGAATTCGAAATGCTCGCGGAGAACCGCTCTCGCCTGCAGCAACTGACGACAAAGCTTGAACAATTCGCGGATGCGCATAAATGAAGCGCATCTTCGGGCTCACTCTTGGAATCCTCCGCGGTCGGTGGCTTTGTCGATATCGGTGACCTTGTTGCCAGTTCGGCGACCGGCGCGCGATTCGGCATGCATCTTGCATGGGCAATCGTGCTCGGCGCAGTCGGCATCATCTTGTTTGCAGACATGACCGGGCGAGTCGCAGCAGAGTCAGGCCGGCCGGTGTTCGATCTCGTCCGAGAGCGCTTGGGGCCCACCGCAGGACTGCTGAATATCGCGGCCTCGTCCTTTGTAAATCTTTTGACGTTGATCGCGGAAGTCGGTGGCATCGCCCTCGCTTTGGAGTTGATAACGAGTGTCAATTACGTCCTTTGGATTCCCGTCTGTGCCGTAGCCGTCTGGCTGGTTATCTGGCGCGTGAAATTCGAATCGATGGAGTGCACATTCGGCGTACTCGGTCTCGCGATCATTGTCGCGTCTGTCGCCGTATGGAAATTGCACCCCGACTGGAGCGCGCTATGGCACCAGAGCATCGATCCAAGCCGGCCGGCATCGGAGACTCCGGCTTCCTATTTCTATTGGGCGATCGGTCTATTCGCGAGCGCTATGACACCGTATGAAGTGATCTTCTTCTCCTCAGGTGCCGTCGAAGAACACTGGAGCGGTAGCGATCTAAATGAAGAACGCGCGAACGTCTTTGTCGGTTTCCACTCGGTGCCATCTTGTCACTCTCATTGATGGCTCTGACGGCGCTTGTTTTCTTACCGGTGAACGTTCAAGTTGACCATCTATCCCAAGTGAGCCGGCCAATAGCGTTGTCGGTCGGAAAGGTTGGACTTGGCATTGCACTCCTCGGATTCTTTGCGTGCACATTTGGAGCCGCACTCGAAACCGGATTGTCAACCGGATACACAATTGCGCAGTTCTTCGGCTGGACATGGGGCAAGACGCGCGCACCACACGACGCCGCGCGTTTTCACCTGGTCATCGGAATTGCTTTGATTGCGGCGATCGCGGTCGGGCTCACATCACTTGATCCAATCAAAGTCACGGAATACTCGCTGGTGTTCGCTGCAGTTGCTCTGCCACTCACGTACTTCCCCATTTTGTTGGTGGCAAACGATCCTGCCCATATGGGCGCAAAGGTCAACGGGTGGGTACGCAACGCCTTGGGAACGGTGTTTCTTGCAATCGTATGTGTCGCGGCCATCGCGGCAATTCCACTGATGATCATCACAAAGGGAGGCGCATAATGCCGGCGCGCGAATTTGATCTTGTGTTCGATCTCCTGGATCGCCAAATCATCGACTGCAACGGCGAAAACGCCGGGAAGGTTGATGATCTCGAACTCGAGTTTCCTGCGGACGGCAGCGCTCCGTATGTCTGCGCTTTCCATTCCGGCACTGGCGCGCTTGCCGGCCGGATCACCCCGAAGTTCGGCACGTGGCTGGAGTCGGTCGCGCGACGGTTGTCGGAGAGTGAAAACCCGAACACTGTCTCGTTCGGCATCGTGACTGTCTCGTTCGGCATCGTAAAGAGTGTCGGCACGCATATCGATGTTGTTGTGCCCCGCGTAGGGTTGCCGGGTAACCGGCTCGAACAGTGGACGAGTCGAAACATCATCAGCCGGATCCCGGGGGCGCAGCATGAGGCTGAGTAAGGGTCCACGTCGAAATAGCTTGCGCGCATTTTTGGCGAGACAGGGGCGTCTCTCGCAAGGCGCCGAAGCGAGGTAAGTAGCCATACTTTTGAGCTTTGGCAACGTAGCGAGGGGCGTCATCTGTCCGTCGAAATGTCCAAGCATTTCGACGTGGACCCTAAACTGCTGAATCTCCCTGTCTACAGTGCAACTGGTGATTGCCTCGGTTACGTGCAAGACCTACGAGCCGAGCAAGACGGTCCGGTTATGGGTAGCTGGGGTTCGGCAATACGAGTGAAGGCGCTGATAGTGACGCCGCGTCGTTGGGCTGCGACGATCGGCTACGAAGCAGGTCATTCGCAGGGGCCTTACGTTCTTCGCAGCGCCGCCAACCTGCTGCATCGCAAAGCGATCATTGTGCCGTGGGAACACATCGAACAATTCGATACGAAACGTATCGACTTGTTCGCACATGCCGATGCGAAAAAACTCTGACAAATTACGTGCCGTTCGCCGTCTCGCTAAGGGTCCGCCGCCGCACAAATTGTGCACTGATCGTGAGACACCGTAAGTTGGACTCATGCAGATTGGCGTCCCTTGCGAGTTGAAGAATCACGAGTACCGAGTAGCGATCACTCCAGGAGGCGCGAGAGAACTCGATCTCGCTGGTCACACCGTCTTTGTTGAAGCCGGAGCAGGAACAGGCAGTTCATTTTCCGACGGTGCCTATCTGCAAGCGGGCGCTACGATCGTCCCCACGGCCGACGAGCTGTGGGCTCGCGCCGACCTGGTGCTGAAGGTCAAGGAGCCGGTGCCAGAGGAATTTCATCGCATGCGCGCCGGACAAGTGCTTTTCACGTTTCTCCATCTGGCGGCCGACCGTAAGGTCACCCAAGCGTTGATGGACACCGGCATTACCGCAATCGCATATGAAACGGTCGAGCTCGCCGACGGCAGGCTCCCGCTACTTGCTCCGATGAGTGAGGTCGCAGGCCGCATGGCGCCGCAAGCAGGAGCTCACTTGCTCGAGCGTGAACAAGGCGGGCGCGGCGTGCTCATGGGAGGCCTTCCGGGCGTGCGCGCAGCGCGAGTAGTAGTGATCGGCGCAGGCATGGCCGGACAGAACGCGGCGCGAATTGCCCAGGGCATGGAGGCCGAGGTAACTCTGCTCGATACCAATATCGACAAATTACGAGCCATCGACGATATCCATGGAGGGCGCATCCGAACCCTCATGAGCAATCGCGCCACCATAGAAGAACTTGCTGTTGATGCAGACCTCATAATCGGTTCTGTCCTGGTGCCGGGCGCGAAAGCACCAAAGCTCGTCACTGCTGACCTGGTTAGGAAGATGCACAAGGGAACAGTCCTCGTAGACATCGCGATCGATCAAGGTGGTTGCTTCGAGACGAGTCACGTCACAACGCACGACAACCCCACCTATATCGTCGATGGTGTTGTTCACTATTGCGTCGGAAACATGCCGGGCGCCGTTCCCCACACATCGACCCACGCCCTTACGAACATGACGCTTCCGTACGTGATGCGGCTCGCCGCCAACGGCGTGAACCGCGCAGTCTCCAACGACGATGCACTGGCAAAAGGTGTGAATGTCTGGAACGGCGAGCTGACGTGCGCGCCTGTTGCCTCCGCGCATGGTTTGTCGTGGCGTCCGCTGGCTGACGTCATGGGCGTTTCGGACGAACACGTGGAGACGGAGCGAATCGACTTAACTGCGGACACCGATTCGCAGAAGGTGTCTGACTAGTGCTCCATCCTGTAAATAACACGCGTGGATTGGCGAGTCAGATTTTCTTCTCGCAAGGAAGAAAAACGAAGGAAGTAACCATCTTTTGAGTTTTTATG
>JBBSGY010000279.1:0-4434 GCA_038253645.1 Acidimicrobiales bacterium | reverse complement strand
GCACTCGGCCACAACGTCACATTGGAGCCCAAGGCAGCAGCTTGACTGCTTGACAATTCACGTCAGTTGTAAGGCGAGATTGTTACCTCGTCTGTTTTGGCGCGCATCGGTTTACGGTTTGAGGGTTATTTACGTCTCAGATGACACCAAGATTGAGCAAATAGGTCGTTCATTGCAAATCC
Organism: Acidimicrobiales bacterium; assembly: GCA_038253645.1. Taxonomy (GTDB): domain Bacteria; phylum Actinomycetota; class Acidimicrobiia; order Acidimicrobiales; family JBBSGY01; genus JBBSGY01. The sequence continues at coordinate 4,252 of JBBSGY010000279.1, read as the reverse complement.
GCCGACGCCGGACTGGTTACTACCAGTGGGCCGGCTGTGTCTCGATTGACTATCACTCTGCGCGTTGAAACTTGCACCCGAGTGCCCTATTGTGGCGCCGATGTCAGCCGTAGGTAAGCTTCACACTGTCACTCCGGCCGAAGAGATTAAATTTGCAGGGACACGCACGGATCGTGCCCTTGCTCATGCGTCGAGCGTTCCGTACAAGTTCAGATTTCCCGCCCAAGCGGGTCGCGTTATTCACCAGGTGTCGCTTGTTACTCGCGTAGACCCGGATGAATCGGAACTCCTCATGCGCGGTCTTTACGGCGCGGCATTGACCGACCGTACGTTGAAAGTTGCGGCAGACCGAGGAGATCTGGCTTTTCTCGATCTCCACGGACGTCATTTCACATGGTCCTATCGCGATCCAGGAACAAGCCCCGAGCAAGACTGGGAACTAACCCGGTATGCATATGAGGAATTAGTTCCGCTGCTCGCTACTGCGGGTCAGCACATGGAGCCGATTCCAATCTTCTACAACGGCTACATGCTTTTCCCGGGAAAAAACAGAGACGGAAAGGTTGGCCCAAAACAGATCTCCGCAACCATCGAAGGTTGGGCGGCTGTCTACGCGCAGCAGCAGATCTTGATTCAGTGCGTGCCGGAAATAAGTACCAGCGGATACCAGCACGGAGAAAATCCCGTCACAGGCAACGGTCCTCCGGTGCACGTGACCGTTGCGGCTTTTACGAGTGACAAAGTGCCGTCAACCGCATTGCGGCGTGTGATTCAACCTTTGCTACCGGGTGCTCCGGGCAATCAAATGCGGATTCCAGGTTTGCTCACGGGGGCGGACCTGGTTACGCACCGACATCACTACTCAGGCGACGCATTGCTCAAGGCAACTGATTGGTTGGGTTACATCGGTTTCGGCCAACGGCTCGAACTCGTTCGAGGCAAGGCCGACCGCCTGCCTCAATACATGTCACCTTTTGAACCCGGTATCGGGGTTCAAACGGCTGACCGTTCTCATTCGTCGGGTCAAGTGAGACCACTGTCAGCGGTGCGGCTCGAAAATAGATTTCGCTCGATAGCGCACAGAATTGGTGCCATCGAAGGACACGGTCTTCGAATTGATCGCCTTGGCGTTGCTTACGGCCGCGTGCTGGTTTATCGCGACGCGAATTTCGCGTGGCGCACGACCGGTGCGGCGGCTGACGTAGGCCGCGAAGTTGGTTTTATCGACGCGCAACTCCAGATACGCGGGCGTGCTGCTCTCGCAAACAAGGAGTTTCGATTGATTCTGTCGAGAGCGTTCAACGAGCTTGGGGTCTCGGATCGAATTCTCTCCGAGAATGACTTGCGACACGCAGGCGAAATGATGCTCAACGCCGAGCTGATATGCCGTTCTTATGACAACAGTGCAATTGGAAAGGCTCTGGAGCGTTGCGTTGACAGTGTGCTGAGTGAATCGGCAAGGCAATCTGCCTCAACCGGCCACGGACAAGCTCTGGCAGTCGCCGCGCGGTAGCCGTCGCTTACGTTCAGTCAACGGGCGCGATTACGAGCGATCCGTTATGGCCGCCGAAGCCGAAGCTGTTCGACAGGATTGGCCCGGGTTCCCATGCCCGTGACTCGTTCAGCACGATATCGAGGTTGATCTCGGGGTCGACATTCGTGGTTCCACGTGTCGGCGGGATGAGCTTGCGTTCGATGGTGAGCGCAGACGCAATTGCTTCGAGTGCACCAGCTGCGCCGAGACTGTGGCCGGTAACACCTTTGATCGATGTGAGCGCGGGCCCGGGTGCGCCGAACACCTTGTTGACCGCAGACGCTTCAGCCGCGTCATTGAGACCGGTCGAAGTGCCATGTGCGTTGATGTGTTTGATGTCTGACGGCTTCAGGCCGGCGTCTTCCAATGCAAACGTCATGCAGTTGACAGCACCCATACCGTGGGGCTCGGGAGCCGTGATGTGATATGCATCCGCGGTGTTGGCCGCGCCGAGTATCTCTGCGTAGATGTGTGCGCCGCGCGCACGTGCGTGTTCGAGTTCTTCGAGCAACAAAACACCTGCGCCCTCGGCCATCACGAAGCCATCACGTTCACTGTCGAACGGGCGCGAGATCCCGGAAGTCGAAAGTGCGGTCATGTTACGGAACCCGGCAACCCCGGTGACCGTCATCGCGGCCTCGGATCCACCGGAGAGCATCGCGACGCAGCGGCCCATGGCAATCACGCGCGCAGCGTTGCCAATTGCATGTGTTGCGGATGCACACGCGGTGACGGTTGTTTCAGAAGGGCCGCGCCATCCAAAACGCATCGAAACGTTGCAGGCTGCAGCGTTGCCCATCATCATCGGAACGAGAAACGGCGATACCCGGCGCTCTCCTTTCTCGATGCGAACGCTGATCTGCTCCTCGAGAGTCGACAGGCCGCCGATACCGGTTGCTATGAACGCACCGGCTCGGTCGAGGTCGAACTCGGGACGACCGGCGTCATCGAGACAGCCCTCAGCGGCGGCGACAGCAAACTGCGTGAAGCGGTCGGCACGGCGCACCTCTTTCGGGCCGAAGTATTCGTTCGGGTCGAAATCGGTGATGCGGCGTTCGCCGTCATTGGGCGCTGGGCCGGTGATGCCGTTCCAAAACGCGTCTTTGCCTTGACCGACGCTCGAAATAACACCGATTCCGGTAATGACAACGCGTTTTTGGGGTGATGAATTCATAGGGCCTCTTCTTCTGCTGAACGTGTTCGCCCTGGTTTGACTAGGCGCCTTGCTTGGTGGTTACGAGTTCGTAGGCCTGTCCCACGGTCTCCACCCCGTCGAGCTCCGATTCATCGATGCTGACGTCGAATGCCTCTTCGAGGGCCATGACGAACTCGACGAGGTCGAGGCTGTCAGCGCCGAGGTCTTCGTTGAATTTGGCTTCGAGGGTCACCTTGTCGGAGTCAACTGAAAGCACGTCGACTGCGCACTTCTTGAAGGTTTCGAAAGAGGCTTCTGCCACTGGATACTCCTGTTGGTTGTTTGAATACTTGTCTTGATGAGGCCCATAAATTTTTGGAACGCATATTTTCCGGCTACACCTATTTTCCGGAAGCTAAGTGCCCATAGCCATGCCGCCGTCGACCGGCAGGATGACTCCGGAGATGTAACTGGCTTCTGGACTTGCCAAGAAAGTAACGGCTGCGGCGACCTCTTCGGGCGACGCTGCTCTTTTCATTGGCACCAGATCTGTCAGCTTCGAAGCATTATCGCCCAACGCTTCGAGCATGTCCGTCGCAACCGGGCCTGGGGCGACAACATTTGCAGTGATTCCCCTACTACCGAGTTCGCGAACGATGCTGCGTGCGAGCCCGATGAGGCCTGATTTCGAGGCCGCGTAGTTGGTCTGGCCGGGGGAGCCGAAGTATCCGACAACCGAGGACATGAAAACGATTCTGCCGTTGCGGGCCTTCATCATGGCGGGCACGGCACGCTTCGAACAGAGCCACGGGCCTTTGAGATTGGTGTCGACGACAGCGTCCCATTGCTCTTCTTTCATTCGCATGAGGAGAGTGTCCTGGTTGATGCCGGCATTCGCGACGAGCACTTCCACCGGGCCGAGCTTGTCTTCGATCTCTTTGAACAGCGCCTCCACGTCATCCGCGCTCGTTACATCGCATCTGATGGAAAGAACGTCACCGTTGTTCGGCGGGGCGGAGCGATAAGTGACTGCAACCTTGTCACCCTGCTTCACAAAAGCCTCCGCGCACGCAAGCCCGATTCCCTTATTGCCACCCGTAACCAATACGACTCTGCTCATGCTCATGCTCTCCCTTGCTGACCGTGCGACACTTTCCGACCGTAAATGTGGGAAAAGGTCGCGACCTCGGAGGGGCCGGCGCTCATTGCCACTTCCAAATCTGCGTAGCCACGTCGCCCGGGACGGGCGCCAAGAGAAGGTCCATGACGTGGGCCAGCGTCGCGGCGATCATTGCCACTTCCAGATCTGCGTAGCCCACGTCATGCCGGCGCCGAAACCGCACATCAGGACCAGGTCGCCGCTCTTGACGCGGTTGTTTGTCAAAGCGTCATCAAGTGCGATGGGGATCGACGCAGCAGACGTGTTGCCTGTGCGATCGAGAGTGATAGCAGCGTTTTCACGTGCCATACACATACGTTACATGATGGAGTCGATGATGAGTGTATTCGCTTTGTGTGCCACGATCAGGTTGATATCGCTCGGGATCACGCCGGAACGTTAGAATGTATTTGTTATCGACTCG
>JBBSGY010000278.1:0-4445 GCA_038253645.1 Acidimicrobiales bacterium | reverse complement strand
CATCGGGCAAAGGGGTGACGCCGCTGGTCTGACACTCACGAGATCCACTCGCCGCCCACGTGCAATTTTCGTGGCCACCAGCGTGCAGGTTTCGTGACCGCCCACGTGCAGAACTCAATGTCCCTTGACACATGAGCCCTGCGCGATCGACACGTATGTCTGCCCGCTGGCACAGATACCACAGATACACATTGTGGGGAAACGGCTGTCCAGCGTCCGTAGCAACTCGGGATGACCCGTCTCGCGCAGGTCAAAATCATAAAAGACGCAGACATTGGGAAAAGGTCGATCAATTACATGAATGGCTTGGCCATTTTTTGTGGCTCCGCAACCTCTCGCGGCTGTGTACAACTCACCTGTTGCAAAGTTGTTAATCACAGCAGTCGCAACAACGCCCTCGTGAATCAACGCAACCATTGTCGTTGCCCACGGCATTCCACGAGTGAAATGGCCTGTACCGTCGATGGGATCGATGATCCAAGTGGTCTCGTTGGTCACGTCGCCACCAAGCTCTTCACCTCGCACTGGGATATCAGCGTCAAACGTGCTGGGGATTTCAGTCAATTGCTCTTCAGTGATCACAAACATCGGCAGCGATGTCAGCTCGGCAAAGCGCATCCCAGGCCCGAGCCGACTTGAACTCGACGGAGTCCGGCGCGACCGCCATCGAACGAATGGTCTCTGCCACCGTAAGGACCGCGCGATCAGCATGGGCTTGAGCGGCCAATAGATGTGGGGACGACGTCATGCACTATTGAACATATCCCGGCGGATTGGACGTGAAGGTGCGAGCCCGGACCGGGACGACCGACAGAGCAAGGCGCGAGCCGAAAGGATGCATTCGCAAGGCGTACTTTTTCGATAAGCGTCTCGGAGTTAACGGAAACGCTTCGAGCTACAAGCCTGTGACCAGCACAAACGGGTGCCCGGGGCGGGACTCGAACCCGCATGAAGCTCTCGCCTCCGGGGGGTTTAAGAAGACGTGCAGGCGTTTTGTGGCGTGTTGTCGTGTGTCACGTTGGCGCTGACCTGCGGTTGCTTGTCTCGCCGACTGTCAGTTCGTGTCACGTTGTCGATGCGTGACGATGCACTCACGCAGCACTCGTCGTCTGTTCAACCTCTTTGGATCACACCCCCGGACTTCGTCGGAGTCATGTCTGCAACTTCCCACACCGGAGGGTCGCGTCAAGCCGCGATGTAGACGGCCACCATATTTCAATGCTGCGGTTGTCACGGCGGTTGCACTCGTTGCCAGTGTCGAAGAGTTTCGGGAGGACTCCACCAAAGCCGCTTTGCTCGGCCCGGAGGTGTGGCACCTCGCCAGTTACGCGCTCAAGCTGAACGTGGATATCGGACGGTCGTCGCACCGTCAGTCAGTACCTGTGCACTACTGACGTTTGGACTCGTCGTCACCATGAGACTGTGTGTCGAAGAGAGGTCCCAGCTCCGGTTACGAGCTTGGTAACCGTTTACACGCGACTTCGCAATTTCCTCTATGGCGAGATCACGAACAAAGGCACTTAGAGTCGTGCCCCGAAATTCAGCGAGTTCGCGTGCTGCATCCGCAAGAGCTGACGGCAATCTCACGGTCACAACAGTGTCGTGCCTATCACGACCCTTTGCACGCGTCGGTGCGCCCCACTCTTGTTCGTCATCCGCTAAAGCGTCCCAATCTTCCGTCATCTCTCGCCACCCTTCTCCTTCCGCTTGTTTTACCTCATGTGTCAATCGAGGGTCCCTTATGTGCACCTATCAAGCTTCCTCGTAAACCCTCCGCTGCCAGGCGGAATTCGCCTGATGTGCGGTAGTCGGTCGCCATATTTCCGAGTAGGGCGTGGGCCTTGCCACGACCACCAGCAGCCTGCCACGCACGCTTTTGCCAATGAGGAGAACTCCACTCCTGCCCTGGGTATTCGCCAGAACGACGAGCTTCGGATCATCGAGGATGGAATCCACTTCTCGGGCGCTGATGTCCGGATGGCGTTCGAGAAGGTGCTGCTCATTGTCTTCGTCCCAGAGGAATCCACTGACACTTTGGTTCATCGGCATCTCAGCCGAGTACTGTAGTACATTGTATTACAACACCGAAGGGAGTCAACATGCGTGTGGAATATATGGTTCTCGCCGATGCGGCTGATGCATTGAACGACCGCCACTACATCCTCGGTGGCGGCATAAGCGTGATCGCCGCACCGCAATTCCCCGCGACTCATCCCCGGCTTGCCGTCGCGCTCAAGATCGAGATTCCCTGGCAGGCGACTTCGCAGGAGCATCAGCTTGAGCTGGACATTTTGGATGCCGACGGTCACAGCATCCTTCAGCAACCATTCGATGCTCGATTCGAGGCAGGGCGACCTCCGGGTATGCGGCCCGGGGACACTCAGAGCTTGGTCACCGTCCTTAATTTCATGAACCTGCTGATACAGAATCCCGGCTCCTATCGGGTCGTTTGTCGTCTTGACGGCTCCGAAGAAGAGGCTGCCACGCAAAGCTTCAAAGTCGTCGTGCTGCCCGGGCAAGTCGAAGTCTGAGACGCAGTCGATCTACCTCGCGAGTGCAATGAGCGGCATCGAAGCCATAACGTTTGAGGCGGCCTATGGGTGGCTGAAGACGACTGCAGTCAAACACAAGGAGTCAGGCGAGTTCCGTCCGCACCTGTTCCTTGGAAATGGTTTTAGCATGGCTTACGACCGGCAGCGGTTCGGGTACGCGGCGCTTGCCGACACAGCCATAGCGGCGAACCTCGTTCCCGTGTTGGCGCAGCGCCTCATGCAGGCACTGGATACAAAGGATTTTGAAGCGGTGATGAAACATTGTGATCGATTTTGTCGAATGCCGCCGCCAAATCAGCGTCAAGTACCCACAGCCGTTTGGCGTCCTTGCCTTTCACGGTCTGATAGATGGCATCTATTGCGTCATGACAGCTGCGTCCCGGCCGGAATCCATACGACTTCGGCTCGAAACGTGCTTCCCACTCGGGTTCCAATGCGTTCTTTACGCGTGCTTGTTGCACGCGATCGGAGATCACCGGGATTCCGAGCGGTCGTGTTCCACTGGCTTTGGGAATGTACACACGCCTGACGGGCTGAGCGCAAAGCTTGGGTTGACAATGAACATTCATTGCCAACTTTGCTCTTGCTGAGTTGGTCAGTGCGACTTCCCCATCTACGCCTGCCGTCATGCGTCCTGCATTTCGTTGCGTCACTTGTCGCACGCTTACAAGCGTGTTAGATCTGCAACGCAACATCAATTTCTGCAAGTTACGGACCAATTTGTGGTCCCCTGCCTTTGATGCCGTGAAGATTCTCTGTCGTAGTCGCTTTACGTTGTTCTCGGCTCTGCGCCAATCAACGCTTTCCCAGTCGAGTACATCGTCCTCAGGTCCCGTTCACTGCAACATCGTTGTTCACGACAGTTGTCGTTTTCGTATATGTCACAGCGCCTAACTTGTCCTTCGGTTCTAACGATTCGGTCTTTGATTCTTCACAGGCTCACCTGACTCACGTCAGCACTCTTTCGAGTCGGAGCAACAGCTCCTATCCGGCCAGTTATGCGAAACGACTGAAGGAGGTTCAGTCATAACGTTTCGGTTTCCTGTTGGCTTTCGCCCACCGGCGTTCGCTTCTTGGTCAACCGGAGTTCCAAAGGTAACCATGCACGAGCTGCGTCACTCGGCTCCTTCAATTCTGCTGAGTCTCGGTGTCGACCAAAGAGTGATCATGCGCATACTTCGGCACTCGACCATCGTTCTGACGGCCAACCTCTACACCCATGTTGTGGATCCACTTGTGCGCTCAGCGGTCGACCGAATCGACAGCATCCTGGGCGGCGAGCGACCAGTTCGAATTTACGAAGATGCACCCGGAGATGCACAGGCACCCAAATCGGGCGATCGTCGGGCCGGCGATAAGAGATGACAAGCCTGTGACCAGCACAAACGGGTGCCCGGGGCGGGACTCGAACCCGCATGAAGCTCTCGCCTCCGGGGGGTTTAAGGAAACTACTCAGTGTCCGCAGGGCTTTCGCGCCGTTCTACATGTGTTTGACCAGGGGTTGTTGTTCAGGGCCTTTCGCAAACGTTCAGAGTTATGCGAACTGCAAGGAGTCACTAAGGAGTCAATCAAACCCTGAGGCAGACCAACCCGACACCCTTCGACTCTCGATTTCCAACCCATCGTAACGGCGGACAACCGAACTTACAGGTCGCTCAACCCTCCCGAACGATGGTGCACGATCTGTGATCTCCTTCGTTATGAAATGTGCTCCGTTCGCTACAGTACGACGCGCCAAAGCGTCGGCGACGGGAGTCGAGCTTCATGGCAAGCGATTACATCAACACGAACTTCAACATGGCGTGTCACCTCAACGCAACCAACTTTCCGGTCGGACGGGGGAAGCCGAAATTCTACAAACTGGACCAGGAGAAACAGGGTTGGCGCCTCGAT
>JBBSGY010000277.1:0-4448 GCA_038253645.1 Acidimicrobiales bacterium | reverse complement strand
GATTCTGTGGCGGCTTCTCGGGCGCCCACGGCGGGCTGTTTGGGGCTCAGGGGTGCTTTTTTGCGCACCTTGGCCCACACAGCTTGGCGTTGTAGAAAGCCGAAGGGGAAAGATCAATTTCAGAAGGTGCCATCGATACTGCTAGCAAAGTGCATCGGGTTCGAAATGTTGCACACCGACGCGCGTTACGAAGGCATCCCACTCGTCTCCGACTGAAGACTGAAGCCATTCGTGATAGTCAGCCGTCAAGCCGGAAACGTCATCGTCGGTCAGATGGGCCAACTCCGATGACGGTAACTTCCCGATCTCCATCAATGAGAGATCGCCTTCCTGAGAAGCCCCCAATGCATCTCGATGTTCGGCCTCTCCAAAACGCTTCAGGACTCGCCAAGCATCGCCGGATCGTTCAGCAACATCAGCGAGTAGCCCGCAACGGTGGGGGGTGCGCTCAAGGCCGCTTCAGCGCGGGCGTTGCGATCTTCGACGTATTGCTCGGCAGTCATATCTATCGCCTCCAGCATGTTTTGCATCTCAGGGTCATCGGCGACTACCTGAGCCGACTCTGACGCAAGATCGGCGCGAACTCGTTGTACATAGTCAATCTCACGAGCCCGGAGTGCGTCCGCTATAGCGCTGGATGACACGTTCGGGTTGAGAGACACAATTCCGACGGTCGAAGGGCGTCCAAGTGGCATCACGCCCATCGGTACGGCTGCTGCGACCGCCGCAGCAATTGTCGCGGGATCGTCGCTATCCAGTACTAATAGGTACGTTGCGTTTCGCGCGGGGTGCGGCCGCCATTGGTCGAGACGATCAATCTGACCACGAAGCTCAGGTACTGATGGCGAACCCTTTGGAAGTCTTTCCGGGTGAGCAACAAAGACTAAATTAGTGGGGTGCGGTGCGGATCGATTGTTAGGCGCCCATGTTTCACAGACGAAATCCGATGTGACAGACAACGCCGAAGCGTCGGTACTGCCTGCACTCAAACTTCTTCGATCACGTGGATCGGGCGGCATCTCGCCACGAAAGGCCTCGTGAGTTCGGCCAGCTCGTGCCACATCGCGACCCATTTTGCGACCGATTGATCGGACGGACCGCCTTTAGCCCGCTCTTGAGCGATCCGACTGGCGTATCGGTCATTGATATCCGATTGATCCAAGGACTGCATCCAGCAAGAATGCCGGACTCAGTCCTGAAATCCCAATGCAAAACATGATTCGTTTACGAGCAATGACCGGCTCCGCATCTTTGAGCTGTGTGCGCACAACCCCCGTTTTCGGGGGGCTTGCGCACACGGCTCGCGGACTATGCCCAGCTCTCGACGGCCTTTGCGGTGGATTCGTCATCGGGCATGTAGACGATTACACGAGTGCCCATCGGCGAGATAGGCCGGTAAGAACTGGTGACAAAACGCAAGATCCCAAGGCTCTTGTGTACAAACACTTTCGAGCGAATCGACGGACGGGCTATTTCATGGCGTTGCCATAGTTCAGCGAATTCTGCGGAGCGATCGCATAAGTCGGCAACAAAACTCTCCCATGCGGGTTCACCGACGTGCTGTGCGAAGTTTGAACGCAACACGGCAACAAGGTTGGGCGTTTCTTCCTCCCAGTTCACGAACAGATCTCGCGACTCTGGGCTTAGGAACAACCACCGGAGAATGTTGCGATCTCCTGGAGCGATGTCGTTCCGCTGCCACCGCTCGTCACACAGCTTCAGGTGCGCTTCATTCCAAGCAAGAACGTCATAGCGGTCATTCACCAACATCGCGGGGTAAGGATGCAACTTGTCGAGCATTCGTTGAACAAGAGCAGTATCTACGCACTGTTTGAACTGAAGCGGCGCCACGGTGATTCCGGCCAGCGTCGCGAGATGTGTGCGCTCGCCGTCGTCGAGTTTAAGAGCACGCGCAACGGCCTCCAGGACGCTCTCACTGACATTGATCGGCCGACCCTGCTCGAGCCACGTGTACCAGGTGACTCCGATGCCCGAGAGTTGCGCGACTTCCTCCCTGCGGAGGCCCGGTGTTCGACGGCGTCCGCTCGACAGCAGGCCCAGGTCACTCGGATCGAGAGCTGCTCGCCGACTGCGCAGGAAAGCCGCGAGTTCCATTCGTCGCTGTGTCGCGAGATCTGGATCGACAGCCGAAGCAGTGCTCATGGAAACAAGTCTGGCCGACTATTCGATCTAGTACCAGGTGCCATGAATACCAGTATAACTACGCTCTGGATACCAGGTTGCGCAGGCCCGAGTATGGCGGGCATGAGTACTTCTACCCGTTCCCCCGATATGTACGCCCGGCCGGTCAGTCCAGCGAAGACCGCTTCCGCTGTAGCTAAGCGCGGCATCGTTCTGGTCGTCCTGCTGGCCGCGCAGTTCATGTCGCTCGTTGACGCAGCGGTAGTGAATGTCGCAGGGCCGACGATCCAACGTGACCTGCATGCCTCGAATGCTTCGTTGCAACTGATCATCTCCAGCTACATCTTGAGTCTCGCAATGATGCTGGTGACCGGTGCTCGCCTCGGCGATGAACACGGACATCGCCGCATCTTTCTCCTCGGTGTTGTCGGCTTCACCGTGATGTCGATGTTGTGTGGACTTGCGCCAAACGCTCCACTGCTCATTGCTGCCCGGTTGCTCCAAGGTCTCACCGCGGGGCTGATGGTGCCGCAGTCGATGTCGATCATTCAACGGCAATTCGAAGGGGCGGACCGTGAGCGTGCCGTTGCACTATTTGCTCTGTCGATAACTCTCGGGTTCATCGTCGGCCAGGTACTCGGCGGTGTGTTGGTGCAACACAACGTGCTCGGAACGTCTTGGCGCATCATCTTTTTCATCAACCTGCCCGTTGGAGTTGCTCTGTCCATCGCCGGTCTGCGGTATCTACCTCACCTTGATCAACATGCCCGTGCACATATCGACGTGATCGGAATCGCGTTGTTGAGCGTTGCCTCGGTTGCATTGGTACTTCCGTTGATCATCGGGCGGGAAGTCGGCTGGCCTGCATGGACCTTCGTCAGCATGGCAAGCAGCTTCGCTGTGTTGTTCGCGTTCGTGCGAACCGAGAGGCGGCTGGCGCGAAACGGGCGACAACCATTGCTCGATGTCGAGCTGTTCGGAAACCGTCAGTTCAGTCTGCAAACAGCCGCGTTGTTCATGGCGATCACTTCGTATGCCTCGTTCTTGTTCGTGAGCGCGGTGTTCTTTCAATCGGGACTGCATCTTTCTCCTGCAAGAGCGGGGCTCGCGTTCGTACCATTAGGAGCTGCATTCGGTGCCGGCAGCATGGCTTACCCAAGGCTCAAAGCATCGGTGCAGCGCGTCTTGTTTCGGATAGGACTACCCGTTGCGGCGCTCTCGTTCGTTGGTATCGCGATTTGCGAAGCATCCGTAGCACATCCGTTGACTTTCGTAGTTCTTCTATTCGTGCCATTCGGCTTAGGTCTCGGTGTCACAAACGCGCCGCTGATAGCTCGCATCACAACGCTCGTCGCGCCCGAGAAGGCCCCGAGTGCGAGCGGCATCATCACCACGACTTCACAACTCGCACAAGTCGGGGGCCTTGCCGCGTTTGGAACCGTGTTTTTCTCGGCCGCATCGCACGGGAACTTCGAACACGGAGCTGTAGTCACAAGCCTTTCGCTCGCCGCATGGTTGCTTGTCGGCTCTGTTCTCGTCAATCGGGTTCATACAACGTGACGGACCGCTAACGATCTACGTCGCCGAGTATGAAGTAAAGCGACGCGAGAATCGTAGTGACGTCGGGCACGTAAACGCCTTTCAGCAAATACGGAAGTATCGAGATGTTGTTGAAAGATGCGCTACGAATCTTAACGCGATACGGACCTAGTCCGCCGGTACTCACGACGTAGTAGCCCATTTCGCCAAGTGGGTTCTCAGTGTGCACCCATGTGGTACCCGGGGGAACCTTGATGATCTTGCGAACCTTCGCGCGGATTATTCCGCCGGGCAGGCCGTCGAGCAGCTGGTCGACAATCTTCGACGCTTCTCGCACCTCTTGCAGTCGCACCCAGTAACGCGCAAACGCATCGCCGTCAGAGTGCGTGTGCACTTTCCAGTCGCAGTGTCTCCACGCAAGAGGCGATTCTTCGTCGCGGCGGATGTCCCAATCGACGCCGCTTGCGCGCAGATTTGCGCCGGAGAGACCGTAGCTTTTCGCGACATCAGCAGGTATAACTCCAACACCCTTTGAACGTGCCCGGAAGATTTCGTTGCCCGCGAGCAGTTCTTCCATCTGGTCGCAGAATGAGCGCACGCGTTGCATTGTCGATTTCGCGTCGGCTGACCAGCCCACAGGCAGGTCATCTTTGATGCCGCCGATCCGGTTGTAGTTCGGGTGAAAGCGTCCACCGGTTGCCGACTCGATGAGATTGAGAACGTGCTCACGATCACGAAACGCATAAAACGTCGGCGTGATCGCGCCG